>JAKSBO010000929.1 GCA_022361095.1 Desulfobacterales bacterium
CTGCTCGGGCGCGTCAGGATTGTTGATATTGGTAATCAGGGAAACCCCCAAAATTTTCATGCCGGCATGAACCCCGGCAATGGCCTCCATTACCGTGGAAAACCCCACGGCATCGGCACCGATGGTTTTTAAATACCGGGTTTCCGCAGGCGTTTCAAGGCTTGGCCCCAAAAGACCGGCATAAACCCCGGCATGCAGCCGGATATTTTCCCGGGCCGCGACCCCGGCGGCACACGCGTCCAGGTCAGGGTCATACACCCGGGTCATATCAGGGAAACGAAGGCCAAAGGCCTCCTCGTTAGGCCCTATGAGTGGATTTTCGCCGGTAAGGTTGATGTGGTCCCGAATGAGCATGATCTCTCCGGCACTGAAATCCAGATTAATGCCGCCGGCTGCATTGGTAAGGATAAGCACCGGCACCCCAAGGGCCTGAAGCAGCCTTACCGGAAACGTGACAAGCTGCGGGGAATACCCCTCATACAGATGTATCCGCCCCTGGAAAACAAGAATATCCCTGCCGTTAAGCCGCCCCTGGACAAGGCACCCCTTATGGCTGTCCACCGTGGCCTGGGGAAAATGGGGCAGCCCTGCATAGGGAAACACCTGAAGGACCTGCATATCCGTTAAGGTATCGGAAAGGCCTGTTCCCGTTATCATGCCGGCAACAGGCCGGACCGTCATGCGCGCCTGTATAAACCGGGCGCATTCCTGAACTTTATCAACAAATGGTAGAGACATAACCGGTTCCTCTTTTTTTATCCCTGGGCCCCGTTGCCGCTCAAGGTAACAAACGATTTCATAACCCATCCGTAGGTATTGTCAGGAAGCCGGACATAATACCAGTTTGCCGACCGCCCCTGGACAATCAGGACATTGCCCATATAGGTCCGGGTCAACACACCATGGTTTATTCCCGGGCCGGACCGGACGTTCAAAATTTTGGTGGTCACCACGACCTGGGTTCCGGAATCCCCAGAATTGACAGGTACGCCGGGGGGGGTGACAATGGTTGTCGTCCGGGCGGGCACCTGGACCACCTGGTATCCGGCAGAGACTCTTCGATAATAAACATCATCATACACATAATAGGTTAAGCCCCCGATCAACACCGTTACGGCAGCAGCCGGAAGGCTGTAAGAAATAATACCGATGGGTGGGCGCACCCAGCAATAACCTTTGGGTCCATGCCTGTAAAAACGGCCTCTGTGGAAATAATAGCTATCCCCCCGGTGCCGGACCTTTTGGCTGCCGGGCGGCACATGTGTGAAAACCGTCACGTGCCTTGCGCTGCCCCCGTGTTTTCCTCTATACCCGTGACCGTCCCAATCCCTTCGATAATCACGGTTTTGCCAAGGCTCCGCCAACGTTGCGGCCGGCAGGACGGATATCAAACCAAAACACAGAAGAATGATCAGGGTTGGAAATTTCAAATATTGCTTTTTCATTTTATCCTCCCGCTTAACCCTTCAGGCTAAACATTGATTTTTTACATTCCGGTGACACGTCCGTGAATTAAAGGCAAATAATCACCGGGACAGGAGATCACGCAAAAATCATACGCCCCGAAGGCATTCAAAACATCAGATGTCAGGACTTTTATAAGAAAGCCTGGGTAAGTTACCAAGATCTTTCAAACTTTGTTGTGGGCTGTGCCTGGCCGCTGATATGTCAGGTCAGACCATGTCTGTTATATTATCATAATTTTTCAGGCGAGGTAATAATACCGTAAAATATCACCCGGAACACATCCAGGTATTGAAGGGTAAGTTCAAACGCGGTTGCCGAAGGGGACCGGGACAGTACCGTTATCAGGCCCGGCAGGTACTCTTTTTTCACCAGAAAATCCGTAAATCTTAAAAATCCTCAAACCGATCAATGGCGGCTCGGTCATACCCCCTTCCGGCAACCAGAAGCTGTTTCGTGTACTTTTCACTGATCGTACCACGTTTAAGCCGGCTGCGGGTTATGGTTTCGACCGCTTGACCTCGATTCATCACCAGCAGTTTATTGCACAAATGGGAGACTACGGCAAGGTCATGACTGACCAGGATATAGGTCAAATGTTTCTTTTTTCGCAGATCCTGGAGCAAATTGAGGACCTCGGCCTGGATGGAGACATCCA
>JAKSBO010000610.1 GCA_022361095.1 Desulfobacterales bacterium
ACCACCCGGGTGTTTGGATTTCCGCAATATGGGCACTTCATATCAGCCTCTTATGTTGCTTGAACGTAACGTCACCCATCTGCGGCGTTGCACATAGGCAATTTCACATCCAAACACAGTTTTTTGCTCAGGTACTATTGTTTTCAAAGCCGAATCAATTCCACATGGGCCTGGGCAAACATTTCAAGGGAAAGGGGGTCATCATATCCCGCCTTGAAGTACACTTTTTTAATCCCGGCGTTGATAATCATCTTGGCGCAGATGGAACAGGGCTGGGTGGTGCAGTAGAGCGAGGCACCGGCAACAGGAATCCCATGGTACGCCGCCTGGATGATTACATTCTGTTCAGCATGAACACCCCGGCAAAGTTCATGTTTTTCCCCGGAAGGCACCTTGAGCTGCTCCCGCAGGCAACCGGTCTGCCGGCAATGGGGAATCTGGGAAGGTGCGCCGTTGTAGCCGGAGCATAAAATACGCTTATCTTTAACCAAAACAGCACCCACCCTTCTTCGAAGGCAAGTGGCCCTGGAGGCCACAAGGTCAGTGATGGCCATAAAATACTCGTCCCAGGAAGGTCGGCCATCACCAACGGCATTTTCTGAATCAGGGAAAACAGAGTTCATCAGCCTGCGACTTCTTCATATAAAGGATACCGGCTGCACAGTTCTTTAACCTCGGCCGCAACCTTGGAGACATTGGCTTCATCATCCAGGACATCACAGATAAACCCGGCCACAGCGCCCACGGCATCTTCATCCATGCCCCTTGAGGTGATCAACGGCACCCCGATACGCACACCCGAAGTCACAAAGGGGCTTCGCGTTTCATTGGGTACGGTGTTTTTATTCACCGTAATATTCGCCTGCCCCAGACGCTCTTCCGCTTCTTTTCCGGTGAGATCCCGTCCGGAAAAATCCACCAGGACCATGTGGTTATCCGTTCCATTGGACACCAGCTTGTACCCCCTCTCCATGAGCACCTTTGCCAGCACGGCACAATTATTAACCACCTGTTTCTGGTATTCGGCAAACTCGGGCAGCAAAGCTTCTTTAAAGGCCACAGCCTTGGCCGTAATAACATGCATTAATGGCCCGCCCTGGATGCCGGGAAAAATCTGGGAATTAATTTTTTTGCCCAGTTCAGCGTTTGCAAGAATCAATCCGCCTCTGGGACCGCGAAGGGTTTTATGGGTGGTGGAGGTGATAATATCTGCATATCCCACAGGAGAGGGGTGCACACCTGCCGCAACAAGCCCTGCAATATGGGCCATATCCACCAGGAAAAGGGCGCCGCAGGCTTTGGCAATCTCAGAAAAGCCCTTGAAATCTATGGTTCGGGGATAGGCCGAAGCCCCTGCCACAATCATCTTAGGCTTATTGGCCCGGGCCAGGTCTTCCACCTGGTTCAGATCAATGGTCTCGGTCTCCGGATTTAAACCGTAATGGGTAAAATTGAACAACCGGCCGGAAAAACTGACCCCGGCACCATGGGTTAAGTGGCCGCCATGGGAAAGATCCATGGCCAGTATTCCGTCCCCGGGTGCGAGCACGGAAAAGTAAGCCGCCATATTCGCCTGGGACCCGGAATGGGGCTGTACATTGGCGTACTCAACGCCAAACAGCTCTTTTGCCCGGTCAATGGCCATGTTTTCCGCCTGATCCATGTACTGGCATCCGCCGTAATACCGTTTTGCCGGATACCCTTCGGCGTATTTATTGGTCATAATAGAGCCCTGGGCTTGCATTACTGCCCGGCTCACCGTGTTTTCCGAAGCGATGAGATTCAGTCCGTATTCCTGCCGGCTGTATTCACTTTCAATAACAGCGGCAATTTCAGGATCACAAGATTTGACAAATTGTATATTTTCCATAATTCAATCGTGTGTTGGCATAGTTTGACAACACATCCCTTTTATTTCTATTTCAATTCATTAGACTTTTATTAAAGGGGGAATAACAAGTATGATGTAACCTGTTTATAATATATCGGCTGATATTCTCATCTATGCTTACCCGTTTTTACCCGATTTCATCCAGGGTGCGGATACGGTCCAGATGGCGACCGCCTTCAAAGGGGGTGTCAAGCCACTCTTTGACCAACTCAAAGGCAAGAATATCTCCGACCACACGCCCACCCATAACCAGGATATTTGCGTCATTGTGCCGGCGGCTCATCCTGACGGAAAAAATATCCGAGCACAGTGCCGCGCGCACGCCCTTATACCGGTTGGCCTGTATGGACATGCCAAGGCCGGTACCGCACAGAAGAATACCCCGGCCGTATGTGCCGCCGGAAACAGCCTTGGCCACTTTTTTGCCGAAATCGGCATAATTTACCGAATCCGTGGTGTAGGTCCCCGCATCTTCGACTTCATAGCCAAGGTCTGAAAGCTGATCCTTGATTTTTTCCTTTAATTCAAATGCGGCATGGTCACTGCCGATGATGATTCGTTTATCCATATCTACCCGGACCTTTTATATATGGTTAACTATGATTTCGAGGCAATGAAATCATAAATATCCTGAACGGTCGACAGTTTTTCAGCCTGATCATCGTCAATTTCAATTTCAAAAACCTCTTCCATTGACATGATAAGCTCCACAATGGTCAAAGAATCCGCGCCAAGGTCTTCGATCAACGACGCTTGGGGAACCACATCCTCAACATCAATGCCGGGGATCTTTTCAGCAATAATTTTTCTTACTTTGCTTTCAACGGCCATATTCTGACTCCTTGAAGTGTTTTCCGGCAAAACTAATCTTCGACTTCCACGTCCGGCTTCACATCCCTGCCTTTGTAGGTTCCGCACTCAGGGCACGCGGTATGGGGCAGTTTGGGCTCCTGGCACTCGGAACATATGGTTACAGTGGGGGCGCTGGTTTTATAATGGGTACGTCTTTTTCTTCCTCTTGCTTTGGAATTTTTCTGTTTGGGTACGGCCATGACTATCTCCTAACTACATTATTTTATTTGGTTTTTATTTAATACACGCCAAAATTTAAAACATATCTAATTACCTCATTTTTTATTTGAAGTCAACCAAAGAATCCTTTGAAAAAGTGCACTTAAACAATCAAAGTAGATTTTGTAAACCGGGCGTATTGCTTTAGCCCCCCCAACTATGATAGATAAATCGTCGATTTTACGCGTTTTTTATGTGAAAGTTGCAATAAGCTGCTTTCATGTTTTGCCGTGTGGCAGGCCCGGCTACTGACAAACCAGGTCGGCCCATGGCCGCTTATATGAAAGCCTGGGTAAGTCACTCAGATCTTTCCAGCTTTGTTGCGGGCTATGCCTGACCGTTGATATGCCGGGTCAGCCCGCCGCTGTTATACGGATTCGGGCGGTACAGGCTACAAAGGCCCTGTACCGCCTGTTGTTCGTGAAGTTTAACTTTTGGAGATCAAAATGAATACAATAATTACACGCTTTCCGCCCTCCCCCACCGGGTTCCTGCATATCGGCGGTGCCAGGACCGCCCTTTTCAACTGGCTGTGGGCCAGGAAAAATTCAGGGCAGTTTGTGCTGCGTATAGAAGACACGGATGAAGCCCGTTCCACAAAGGAATCCGTGGACGCAATTCTCGAATCCATGGAATGGCTCGGCATTGACTGGGATGACGGCCCGTATTTTCAAACCCAACGCTATGATATTTACAATGAACACATTGACCGCCTGGTTGAACAGAGCCATGCCTACTATTGCGACTGTACGCCCGAAGAAGTTGATGCCATGCGAGAAGAAGCCAAAGCCAAGGGGCTTAAGCCCATGTATAACGGCAAGTGCCGGAATCGCGGGCTTAAAAAAGGGGATAACACCGTCGTCCGGTTAAAAACCCCGGACACAGGCGTCACCATTGTGGACGACATTGTCAAGGGCAGTACCGTTTTCCAGAATGCGGAGATTGATGACTTCATCATCCAGAGAAGCTCAGGTGTCGCCATGTACAACCTTGCGGTTGTTGTGGATGATATGACGATGGGCATCAACACCATTATCCGGGGGGATGACCACTTGGTGAATACGCCCAAGCAGATTTTGATTTACCAGGCTTTGGGCGCCCCCCTGCCGGTGTTCGGCCATGTGCCCATGGTGCTGGGATCGGACAAGGCGCGGCTGAGCAAGCGCCACGGTGCCATGTCCGTGGGTGAGTATAAAAAAATGGGCTTTCTGGCCGATGCCCTGATCAACTACCTGGTCAGACTTGGATGGTCCCATGGCGACCAGGAATTTTTTGAACGCCGGGAGCTTATCGAAAAATTCGACCTCGACCATCTTGGCCGGTCCGCAGGCATGTTTGACATGGACAAGCTGTATGCACTGAATGCCAAACACATTCAAAAAAAGAAACCCGAAGAATTGGGAGAAGACCTTTTGCCCCACCTGGCGGACCTCGGCATTGACGCCCAAAACGATGCCTTTACCCAGGGAGTGATTGAGACACTTCAACCCAGGAGCAAAACCCTTGTGGAGATGGCCCAGGGAGCGGCGTTCTATTACA
>JAKSBO010000176.1 GCA_022361095.1 Desulfobacterales bacterium
GTCTCTTTGAGGCGAAAATCCATATCTCTTTTCTGAAAATGATTAATGCCGCGAATCATCTTGGTAATTTTTCCGGTCAGGGTTGCAGCCATCCACAGGGCTATAAAAATGACCAATATGATCATGACACCTGTGGAAAAAGTTAATTTAACGGCGATGTCATGAAGCGTGCTGCGAAGATAGGCCAGATTGTGTTCTTTTTGCCGGGAAAGGTTTGCCTCAAACTCTTCTCGAGTAGACTTGATTACGGCTGCCGTATGCATGGCAGGTTTATGAAATTCATTCACATTGGCCCCAATGGTGACATACCCAAATCCCCTTGGGTGGCCGCCGTAACGGCCGGTATAATAAGGGATGGCCGCCGCAGTGGTCAATTTCCACAACTTGCTCCAGAAAATTAAAAATGATCCGGACCCGCCATGCTGGGTCAGGGTATGCCAACCGGTACATTGGGGGGCGAAATTGAGAAACCGCCCATCCAGGCCCAAATAGCCTTGCTGGGTCAGGTCCCCTGCAGGTTTTTTCTCCAGGGACTGGGCATCAAACCAGGGAACTTGCGTTTCAAATTCCGACATGGAACAGTTGCATGAAAGCCACTTGGCATAAAGGGACTCCTCCAGCCATGGGACGGCCTGTTCCCCGGTTTCAGGATCATATCCCACAATAAAATAGTCCCTGGGGTGGGAGATATTTCGCCCTTTATAATCCCACATGAAGGCATAATTGCCTGAACCCGCATCGGACGTAATGCAATACCGGTCATTGGTGGGGATCACATGATCGGTAAATTCCATGATATGGGTATGGTCCAGGGCCAAGGTGACAAAACCTGTTATTTTGCCTTTAACTGCAACCGGAGCGGCCCATCGTACAAGGCCCTTAAAACGAATACCTAAAGGGTTTTCAAGTCCGGCATATCCGGATTTTTCCGGTTCAAATGCAATGCCCGCCTTTTCAGCCCTGGATTTGCTGTATACGCCCCCGGGTAAAAAGCCCCTGACATAGGCCCCAATGACATCGGAGACATAAATCTGACCGGGCTCAAGTTTCTTCAAGGATTCAAAATAGTTTTCCGCCTTGCAAAAGGTGTTTTCCTTTTTTGACACATCCAACAACTTTTCAGGTAAAAGGCGGCTGTTGGACACCTTAAATTTCTCCATGCCCGCCAAATCCACATATGTCATCTCAAGATACAAGGGACGGTACTCAACCACGCCTGTGGCTTCCGGGGGACGATAGTGGAAATGATTCCGGTTATCCCTGATCCTGGCCGCCACCTCTTTGTACTGTGAAGGGGCCGGATCCGCAGGTATCCATTGGGTCCCGTCTTCATTCATTTTCCATCTGCCGTCATCCATGACCACCTTGCGGGTTCGCCCGGATAAAAATGTCTGGTATGCCTTTTTTCCAGGTGCAAGCTCGGCCGCCAACCGGATATCCACATCACGGTCGTATAAAAAATTTGCCACGTGCCGTGCCGTATCGGTGGTCAGTCGCTCAATGGCTTCCCGGGAACGGTCATCCAAGGCTTCAATGGAGTTATTTGTCGCCATATTCGCAATCCCGCCGACAAGCGTATTGGTATCCTGAGCCACCTGCTCGGTCTGTTTTTTCAATGTATCCGCCAAATCCGAAATAACACTCCAGGAGAACCAGGCCAACGCCACCAGGGGAAATACTTTTATCAAAACAAAAATAGCAATGAGCTTGGTACGGATACTACACGAGGGTCTGGGCATAGCGTCTCCTATCAATAGCGCGGGAATATGCGAATCCGTTGAATGGAATTAGTAGATGAGTATATATTGAAACAAGTCCCAAAATCAAATCTTCTTTAGGCAAAATTCTCCGAAACCGCAGTGGCGGCCATATCGATTTGTGGAATGGCTTCTGGCTGGCAGATCTGCGACCAATAGTTCAAATGTATCTGAGGACTGGAAAAAAAATATCTGTTTTGGCGGGGGTGACTTACACGAGAAACAAGCACTTGGACATTACGGCCAGAGGACGGTTTGTGAACCAAACCAGCTTCAGCCTCGGTGTGGGATATCCGTTTTAATTATCAGGTCTGACATGAACCATCTGCATGTATTGTGTTCCCGCCACAGGGTTTCCTTCCGCGGAAATCCTGTGGCGGGAACCCGTTGACCTGATGCGATGGGGATCAAGGGGGGTGGTGAACCCAGAAAAAGTCGGTCCGGTTACCGGACGGTGCGGTCCGGATGTATCCCTTCGGCCAAGGGGCCCGCAGGAGGGTCCCGGCGATTTCTTCGATTTTTCCGGAAATTGATTTCAAATTTCTATGCAACGCTTTAGACGGGTGACGCGTCTTTCAATCACTGCGAACGCTACAACAGGCAATTGGGGTCCATATCAAACACCTGCATCATCACGGCATGATCTGACATACTGACGCCCTGAAGCATGGCATCGACCATGTCCTTGTCGGTCCACCCCAATTCCTTCAGCGTAAGAACATCTGCATCCGTAACAGCGCCGGGATTTTTAAGGGCCTTGACCACAAAGGTGAGCATGGCATGTTCCTTTTCTTCAAGAACGGATTGGCAGGGGTCATTCTCAAGCCTGCGCAAATCGTCATCGTCAAGGCCCTGTTTCTCCAGAAGCATTTTGTTGAAATCAATACAGAATTTATAAGACAGCTCCAGGGACGCCATATACCGGATATGGGTCAGAAGGCCGAAGCTTAAGTTGGATTGGGTGGCAAAATAGCGGTTCCTTTTCAGTTGAATTTCAAACAATCCGGGGCTGACACTGAGCATCTCCATGGGTTTGGGAATGGAGCCGAAATGGGTTAAGAACGTGTCATACCCCTGCTTAACGACCCCTTGTGCCTCATCCGGCAATACGGTTTCAATTCTTGGCATGGTGCCTCCTTTATGAACAATACATTTTTGATGAAAGGACCGGTAGCCCTTCGGTTTCTTCAGGTTGCCGCGCGGGCATACGCCATGTGCCGGTCCGGTGGTGAACACAACGCTTGCACTTTAAAAACAAAA
>JAKSBO010000859.1 GCA_022361095.1 Desulfobacterales bacterium
ACACAGGGTTTTGATCCCTGCATTCAGAGGTTCGAATCCCCTCGCCCCAGCCAAAATTTTAAAGGGCCAGGAATGGTTAGAAAACAAAGAGGTTTATTATGAACGGCCTGTCGATTTTTGCCGGAAACTCCAATGCTCCCCTTGCAGAAAGAATATCGGAATATTTGGCCAAACCTCTGGGAAGATTGAAAGTCAACCGGTTCAGTGACGGAGAAACCCAGGTCGAAATTCATGAAAATGTACGTCGGCGGGAAGTTTATGTCATTCAATCCACATGTAAGCCTGTAAATGACAACTTGGTGGAGTTGTTGCTGCTTGTTGATGCCTTTAGGCGATCTTCCGCTGCCCGGGTGACTGCAGTAATTCCCTATTTCGGTTATGCCCGCCAGGACAAAAAGGTTGCCCCCCGCGTGCCCATCAGCGCCAAAGTGGTTGCGGAACTGCTCGAAAGAACCGGTGTCGACAGGGTTATCACCATGGACCTGCACGCCGGACAGATCCAGGGTTTTTTCAATGTGCCCGTGGATAACCTTTACGCTGCCCCCATTATTATTGACGATATCAAAACCCGTTTCAGTGAGGACGTCATAGTCGTTTCTCCGGATGCAGGCGGGGTGGAGCGGGCCAGGGCCTATGCTAAGCGTCTGGATGCAGGCCTTGCCATCGTGGATAAACGCCGCAGCGCTCCCAATCAGGCCAAGGCCATGGCCATAATCGGGGATGTGAAAGATAAGGTTGCCCTGGTTATTGACGATATGGTGGACACGGCAGGCACCCTGACCGAGGCTGCGAGCGTTATCAGGGAAAAGGGTGCCAAGGAAGTACATGCCTATTGTACCCATCCGGTATTATCAGGCCCTGCCATTGACAGAATAACACAATCATCTTTGAGCTCCCTTGTTGCAACGGATACCGTCCCCTTGTCGGAAGAGGCCCGTTCCTGTGGCAAGATAAAGACGCTTTCCGTTGCAAAACTTGTCGGAGAGGCCATTATGCGCAGCTACAGGGGAGATTCTGTAAATTCTTTATTTGTATAAAAAGATAGATATTTTGATCAGCCTGCCTTTTGTGTGAAAGGACAGGTACGAAAGGTTTAAACATGGAACTTATAGAATTAAGTGTTGCAAAAAGAGAACGCACCGGTAAGGGCGCTGCCAGAAAATTACGGGCTGCCAATGCGATCCCCGGCATTGTTTATGGCGCAAAAAAGGAACCTGTCATGGTGTCGGTTGATGTTACTACCTTTGACAAGGTAATCCGGGAAAACGGTACCACCGGGCTTTTTTTCGATCTGAACATTGAAGGCACCGGCAAAAGTGTAATGCTCAAGGAACTTCAGATGGACCCTTTTGGGCTGCGCTATCAGCATATTGACTTCCATGAAATCGATATGGATGCAGCGGTGTCTATTGTTGTTCCCGTCGAAACCGAAGGTGTAAGCGCCGGCGTGAAAGAAGGCGGGATGCTCCAGATCATCCGTCGTGAACTTGAAGTGATTTGTAAACCCAAATATGCACCTGAAAGTGTTAAGCTTGATATTTCGGAACTGCAGATCGGGGATGCCATTCATGTGGAAAATATTGATTTGGGTCCTGAAATCGAAATTCCTTTTGATACCAATTTTACCGTAGTGACCATTGTTCCGCCTGATACAAGTTCTGATGAAGACGAAATCGAAGACGACGCTGAAATGGGTGAAGTTGCTGAAGCCGCTGCTGAAACTGAAGAAGCCGCTGAATAGATACACCGGGCGGTTTTGTCCTAGCGCATTTTTTAGCTTTATAGGTTGCTCATTTAAGTTATGGCCGGCTCAAAACGATTGTTAGCGGGTTTGGGAAATCCTGGAGATCAGTATTCCCAGACCCGTCATAATATTGGCTTTGATGTGGTTGATGCACTGGCGAACCGGGCCGGGTGCCGTGTAAACAAGGAAAAGTTTAACGCTGTCTACACCGGTCCGTGTATGGGGCTCCGGAATACGATTCTGGTCAAGCCCCTTTCGTATATGAATAAAAGCGGTATTCCCATCCAGAGGCTGGCAGCCTATTTCAAGATCGATATACCGGACATTATTGTGGTTCATGACGATATGGACCTTGCCTTTGGAAAGATAAAGATTGTCCAGGGCAGGGGGCATGGCGGCCATAACGGCATTCGTTCAATTATTGATGCCTTTGGGCAAAACGCATGTGTCAGGGTTCGGGTCGGTATTGGCCGGCCTGGAGGTGACCGGTCCGTGACCGGATATGTCTTGGGTAAATACACCCCGGAGGAACAGGCTTGCCTGGATCAGGTTATTGATAGTGCCTGTGACGCCTGCCTCTCTATTCTGGAAAAAGGGGTGGTTAAAGCAATGAATCTTATTAATTCCTCTCGATAGAACGTTTCTCTTTACGCTTTCGGTTTTTCCCTTTTAAATTTACAGGATATGTTGTTCCCGCGCTTCAAAGAAGATGTCGGTTTGGGGCTTCGTGCGGAAAAATTCATTAACCGGGTCTAAGCTGAATTCTTCGACGCCACCGTATTTTATTTCAAATCATTGGGT
>JAKSBO010000966.1 GCA_022361095.1 Desulfobacterales bacterium
TATCCCTTTTTAGTGCAAGGGGATTTGAAAAAAACGGATTGCCGCCCCGCTCCACGGAAACGGCCATTTCATAGCCGGCCTTTCTTGATTCTTTCATCACATGTTTATTGTAGCGCCCATAAGGAAAGGAAAAAATAGTGGTGTTCTGGTTCAATTTACGATCTATGGTCTGCTTTGAGACGGCAATCTCCTTGTAAAGCCTTTTTCTATAGGCATCATTGGTTTCGTTTTCAAATTTTCGACTTAAATCACTATGGGAGGTTGAATGGGATCCGATATAAAACCCGTCTGATTTAAGTTGGCGCAGATCCTGCCATGTTAAGGCTTTACCGGATACCCCGATATAGTCCGTGTAAATAAAAAAAACTGCGGAGAAACCAAATTCCAAAAGTATGGGAGCGGCTGCCTCCAATCCTGTTTTAAACCCATCGTCAATGGTTATCATGATCGCTTTTTTAGGAATTTGCCGCCGATATCTTAAAAAATCCAAGAGCATATCAGGAGAAATTGTTCTAAAGCCATTATCCTTCAGAAAGGCCATCTGCTGCCTGAATATGCCGGGAGGCGTATTTAACGGCGATGGGTCATCAGGAAGAAATTTATGGTAACACAGAATGGGAACAGCCTGGTATCCGTCCGCAAACACCCCCCCTCTATTTTTTTCTTTCAGCGGAATCGTTATAAAATCCGTGCTGCCCGGACTATCCGGATTATGGGCATCCTCTATCCGCCAAATATCCTGTTCACTGCCATAATACTGCCTGGCCAAAGTTTCAAGAGCGACACCCCGGTCTCTGGGATATAATACATACGTTTTTGACTGATACCCCAAAGCGGTTAGGTCTTGAACGGGTTTGACGGGTACCCCACAGGATGGCAATAATATTAAATCCATGAAAAATAGTAAAACAAATATAAGACCATTCAGCTTTAATTGTATCAAAATCGCCCCTGTTGCCAACAAAATAAATACGGCTTTTCAGCGTCTATTATTACCCTAATTTTGATGTGCATTCAAATCAATTAAACAATTTGTCTTCATGGGAAAAATATTAGGGTCTCTATGGGCGTTTTTAAGTAATTTGCTAACTTGACAGTTCTTCTTTTTTTATTGTAGTAGATCAGCTGAAGTATTGCTTGCTCAAACAATATGATTTTTCCGGAAGAGGCAATGTTGTCAAAGCTTTCTCTTAAGGAATGTAATTTCCGGAAAAATATTTAAAGAAAGGGGTCTATGCAAATATTCCAAAAAAATAGGTTTACCCTCAAGAACTTCTTAATCAGCATATCCATCTGGTTTATTGCCTGCCTGTTCCTCCTTCTTATCGGACACTCCGTCCAGCACCACAAAAACAACAAACTTGTAAAATCAGGGATCGCAATATCCAAAGACATCTCCAGCCAGTCCGGACTGCCTTTGCTTGAAAGAAAATTTGACAATCTAAGCGAGCTTATCGAACAAACAACAAAAAAACCGGGTGTTGTGTTTGCCTCCATTATAGACCATAAAAACAAAATCATTGCGTATTCCGACCAAAACCAATTTTTTACGTTGAACAGAAAATATGCGCAACAAGAAGGCGATATTAAATACTGGCGTGTCATCAGCCTTGAAACCCATAATGTCATGAATTTCCTGACCCCCATCACCTTTTCCGACACACGGGTCGGAGAGGTCTTCATCTCCCTTGCCACACAAAATTTTAACCAGTTTTACGGAATCGTTACACTCTTTGCGGTATTAAGTTTTCTGTGTATTATTCTGCTGTTCGGGACGGCAAATTATAAAAGTGCATTGATATGGATTCGAAAAAAGGAAATACAAACAGCGGCCACACACCACAAAACTGATGATGCGCCACTGTTTACCTGTCCTCTTTGCTGTACACCAACTCCTTTTTCAGACAAAACCTGTGATGGCCCACCTGTTGAATCGCCCCCTATCCTTACCCGTTACGGAGGCCCTGAAAAGAACATCAGATTGCACGATCTGGATAAATTTGAAGAGTTGGACTGGCTTAAACAGCGCATCATCAGCAAGTGTGTTAAAATAATTTCCGTGTATATGAAAATTACAATAAGCACTTGAGTTGCTTTCTTTTTTATTATGGATTGAACCTGAACAACAACAGACCAGGCCGGTCCATGGCGGTTATTTCAGACCAGCATTAACTGCCGGAAGCAGCCCGGACCTTTATATCCAAGAGGGCGTCGATTAAAACAAGAATCCGGTCTAGAACCGGGCTCGTTTGCAGAACACGATGTAATAACCGGAGAATCTATATGCAGTTCAACAGAATCAAGAAATCTACATCCGGCAGCCTATCCTTAGAACTTGAATCAAGCATCCATTCAAGTCTGCTGAGAGCTGCCAGGGGGAATCCGTTCTTAAACCGCAACCAAACCCCCTTAATTATATATGCCGTTATTTTTTTCGGTATTGCTGTTTTATGCCATGTTTTGTTCAAAAACGCCCAGGACGCAAGCCGACGGGAATTTTATAATGCAGGCGCACTGTCAGCAAAAACAATCGCTGAAAAAGTGACGGCGCCATTGCTGGAAAAAGATGTGCTGACCCTGAATGTGGCTGTGGGGGAACTGGAAAAGAAGTATCATCCGATTTTTACGGCCATCCTTGACCATGACGATAAAATCATTGCCCACAGCGATCCAAATGAAATCGGCAAGACATATACGGAACCCGCAGATAAAATAAAAATCCGGTCAGACAGGGCCGTGACCATTGAACGCATGACCATGGACGGCAAAAGCCTTATCTGTTTTTCCAAAGTACTTGTCTTTTCAAATGTACCCATAGGAGAGATCCATTTCGGCCTTGATGCAGGCCCCCTGGATCGGGATATTGCCGGGTATGGACGACGTATATTCATTATCTGGGGGATATGTGCCGTCTGTTTCATTGCCGCGGTTTTCTTTACGGATATATACCTTAAAAACAAGCAGCAAAGACGCCTTGAAGAGATCGAGAAAACGCGGAAGGTCGGGCCATACCTGCTCACAAAAAAAATCGCCCAGGGAGGTATGGCCGAGCTTTATCTTGCCGAATATATAAGAGAGGACGGATTCAGGCGGACCGTAGCCGTAAAGAAAATCTTGCCTCATTTGATGGAGAACCGGGATTTTGTAGATATGTTCATCCGGGAGGCCCGGTTAGCCGCCATTCTCCAGCATCCCAATATCGTCCAAATCTATGATTTTATTAAACTGCACAACGCCAATTTCATGGCCATGGAATATGTCCCCGGGAAAAATCTTGCCGAATTAATGGCCCATGAAAAAAAAGGGCTGACTGTGGGCATGGCCACATTCATCATTCAAAAA
>JAKSBO010001057.1 GCA_022361095.1 Desulfobacterales bacterium
AGTTAGCCAACTTCGCGGCTTCCAACATGATAAAAAACAGAGTGACCACGCGCATAAATAGGTCAAGGACTGTGTCCTTGTCGCCTGCAGGGGCGACCCCCTGCCCGCCGGAGGCGTTGTTGCCTTCAGCAACAACAAAAAAAAGCGCCGGAGTTTCCTCCGGCGCTTCATTATTTCTTGATAGAATTCAGGTAAACTAAACTTTAGCAGCCTGAAGTTCTTCAGCAGAGAAGTCCCATTTCACGTTGTGTGGTGGGAGAGCTTCTTCTGTGAACCAGCGTGGGAGCTGATCGTCTTTTTCGGTGAAGCCAGCACGACGGTTGAAGTCGAGCTCGTCCTGAAGTGCGCCAACGCCGAGGTTAACAACATCATCAACGGAGTATTCTTTACCGAGGAGACCGGAAACGAGTTTAGCCATACAAGGTACGCCACGCTCGTCGTCGAGTACTGCGAATGCTACGAAGAGACAGAGACCAAGGGAGTCAACTGCTGCGGTAGCAATCTGGAGGTTCTTGGAAACTTCAATGTTGCCCTCTTTGCCGTGACCATCAACGTCGCCACCGCATTTGAGAACGTTCTGACATACGCCGTAACCAGCAGTGTGGTCAGCACCCATTGGGGTAGTTGCGTAAGTAACACCAACACCTTTAACAGCGCGTGGGTCGTATGCAGGAAGAGCCTGGTTTTTAACAGTAGGAATACGGTCTACGCCGAATGCTGCTGCGGTAAAGCCAGCGCCGTTACCAAGGATACGGCCTACAGGATCGCCGGAACCAACTTTCTTGAGGTATTCAAGAGCAGCCGGGCCGTCGCCCCATGCGATGAGGCCGCCTTCCATTGCCATTGCAAGGGAGCTAGCCATTTCGATGGTATCCATACCAATTTCGTCACAGGTACGGTCCATGGTTGCGATGATGTCGAGATCGTCGATGAGGAGGTGTGCGCCAAAGCCCCAGATGGTTTCATATTCAAAACCGGTTGTGAGCATTTTGCCGTCTTTGTCGTTGTACACCTGAGAGCACTGGATGATACAACCAGTGTGACAACCGTGGGATACTTTACCTTCACGCTTAGTGATGGTGTCTGCGAGTGCTTCGCCGGAAATTTTCTCTGCGTTGTCAAAACGACCGGAACGGAAGTTCTGAGTTGGCAGTGCGCCAGCTTCGTTAATGATGTTAACGAGAACTGCGGTACCGAATGCAGGAAGACCTTCGCTGGTTACAGGGTGGCTACGAAGGATGTCAGTCCACTCTTTACGAGCAGCTTTGAAGCCTTCTTCGTCGCCCATTACTGCTTTGTGTTTCACAGCAGGG
>JAKSBO010000686.1 GCA_022361095.1 Desulfobacterales bacterium
GATATGTCAGGTCAGCCCGTGGCTGTTATATGAAAGTAACAATAAGCTGCTAAGTTACTTTCATGTTTTGTTGTGGGCCGAATCCTGGCAGATGATATGCCAGGTCGGCCCATGGCCGTTATTTAAAAAGTTCAGGTGGTTTTTTAGTACTGCCGGTGGCGTTGGGATAGTTTTCCGTTTTGTAGGATTTTTTACCGGTTTCAATCAGGTGATTGGCTTCTTCCATGAACGCATTGAAGCGTTTTTTGCATTCATAAAATCCGTGCCACCATGAATAGTCCGGTGCCATCATTGCAGCCCCCATCCTTGCCCTTCGCCCTTCGTGGTGCCATAGTTCATAATACTCCACCTCAAGGGGCTCATCAAAGAAACGGGTCTTGTCCAGCAGGCCTTTTGTATACAGTTCGTCAAGTTTGGCTTTAGCCGGTTTGAAATATACGTCATTATACTCTTTGATGGTTTGATCCATCTGAGTATAGTGGGATTCCGTCCACCTTTTTCCGTGGCATTGTATACAGATTTCCTGCATTTTAGTCCGTTCTTCCTGCCAGTTTGTCTTGGCCGGAAACGGTTTGAACGCTTCGGGCCTGACCGTCAACGGGGCTTGCAATTCCCAGGACAATCTTTCGGTGACGTCATGGGAGGTCATTACACTGCCGGCACCGGACATATGGCATGAGGCACAGGTCGGCCCTCTGAAATCAACGCCCGGCGTCCAGGTCCCCGGCGCGGCGGTCCAGTTGTATTCGTCCCCAAAAGCATCGTAAATGTCGCCATGCTTTGATTCCGTGAAAATTTCAATCTGGGGATGGTCCGGACCAAGGTGACATTGCCCGCAGGCCTGGGGTTTCCGGGCTTCCATAACAGAGAAACGATGTCTTGTATGGCAACTGCTGCAACTGCCTTTACTACCGTCAAGGTTCAGCCTTCCCACACCCACATTGGGCCAGGTTGCCGGATCAAGTTCTTTGTCTTTCACGCTTAAAATGGTGCCATGGCAATGGTAACAGCCGTTTATCCGCTCAAAGTCACTATTCATGCCATGGTTAAGCCACGGATCAATTTTCCAGATAATTTCCAGGGTATTGGCGTGTTTACTCCGGCTGTATTGCATTGCTTCATCCGGATGGCACCTTGAACAGTCTTTGGGGGTAACCACGGCAGAGACCGGCACCATATATTTTTTCTGCCCGTATTTCGTGTCGTTTGCCTCGTACTCTTTAAAATGGGACTGGCTGACGTCAGGATCATGGGCTTCTGCGGCATGGCAGTCGTAACAGGTGATGTTGGCACTGGCATGGCGGCTGGCCGCCCAGTCAGAGAAAATGCCCGGATGCTGTTCTTTATGGCATTCGATACATGCCATGGCCTCGGGTGACATGGACCGTTCAATCCTGAATGATTTTGATTTTGGTATATTCATCCGGACATCCGCACATAAAGCCGCAGTTGCGGAAATGCCGGTGATAAATACACCCGTTAGCACTACACTCAATTTTTTCTTCATGGAGCCCCCTTATTTTATTTATAACCGTTACAAGGTTTATTAAACTCCCAATCCTCTGTATGGCGCCTGTTTTTGTTTGTATCTATATACGTCACTGTCCACATGAACCAGGTTTCTATGGCAGTCTACACATTTTTTTTCATATCCATCTTTCGGGTATAGTACTGTCCGGTGGGCCAGCATGGCACCCCTTTTATCCGGGATATTCAAGAGATTCCGGTGACATTTTTGGCATTGCTCGTTTTTAAATGTTTCGTACGCCTGTTCACGGCTTTTTTCCCGGTCATAGGTGCCATAGGCAAAATGGACGAATACATCTTTGATGCCGTGGATCGTTTTTGTGTAGAAAAAGTTTATTGTATCCTGCGGGGCAGGCAGATGGCAGTCCATACAATCGGCGACAAATCCCTGGGCGTTGTTTACATGGGTAGAGGTTTTCCATGCGTTAAAGGCAGGCTGAATTTCGTGGCAGGAGGCGCAGAATCCGGGTGTTGATGTTCTCACCATGGTGTAATAGGTCAGGCTGAATACAGGAAAAGCGATAACAATACCAATAAAGATAAAAATTAAAGGTTTGATCATTTTTTTCATTTTAGACCTCACGCCTGTTAGAATAAAGACAATGTATTGAGATATTTAGAACGTTTGTTTGAAAGAAAATTTTGCTTAAGCAAATTTTTAGTACATCTGAGACATATATGTCAAGAAGATAGATTAGGCAATCTCTTTTAATTTTTCAGTTTTTTTATATGTTGCGGTAATGTCTCCGGCCGTTGACGGCGCTTCAGCTACATTCATTGCGTCATCTAAAATTCTTGATCTATGTCAATGAAACAAATCGATATTTTAGATACCTTTGAAAACAGGCTATAAATTGATTTAGGGGGAATAAGGAATGAAAGTTTTAAAACTGACGGAAACCAACACGTTTAGCCCCGGAGCAATGAAGCGATTTTTTTTAGTTCAAACGTCTGAATTTTTTAAAATCATTAACTTTAATCTTGATGCCGGCGTTACTTTCCCTGTGCATTCCCACGATCTGGACGGGGAGTTGTCCATCCAGGTTCTTGAGGGAAAAGGATGGTTTCTCGGGGAGAATGATACAAAAATTCCAGCCAATGAGGGGGATATTCTGATTTCGGAAATCAGGGAGCCCCACGGGGTCAAGGCGGACACCAAAATGCGGATCATCGTCACCATTGCCCCGCCGATCTGACCAGCCTGCCCGGGGGGGACAATACGGCGGCTAAATGGTTTGAATTATATCCCCGGGGATCTCCCCGTCGCCAAGAAGGGCGGAAAATCTTTGGCCTGCCCGGCTGTGCTTTTTGTAATAGGCCAGGCAGGCCTTGACGACCCCAAGGACCTGATCTTCAGTCAAAAGGCGGGGCAGTTCCCGGCCAAGCCTGGGATGGCGGCCTAACCGTCCGCCGATCAGAACACGGTATCCTTTTGCCTGGGGCATGATGCACCCCGTGGGACAGCCGGGTATGCACAGGCCGCAGCCTAGGCAGGCACCGGCATCAATCAGGGGAAAGGGCTCGTCAGACAGGATAATGGCCTTCTCTTTGCAGATATCCACACAGGCCCGGCACCCTGTGCACGATGCATCTTCGGCCCTGGGATAGATGGCGGCAATGATGCCGACATCCTTGATTTGCGGTTGGGAACAGGCATTGGGGCAGTGGGAAACGGAGATTCGAAATTCATGGTGGAATCTAAGTTTTCCCGGAACGGTTTTTTTCAAAAAATCCAAAAGGTCTTCTGCCGCAAGCAGTGCTTCAAGCCGCGCCGTCAACGTATCTTTTTCAACACAACTGTTGGGGCATTTGCCCTGGCCGAAACAGGC
>JAKSBO010001046.1 GCA_022361095.1 Desulfobacterales bacterium
AAACGTTCCCTGATAGAACATACCCTGGTGGGGCGGACCGGTAAAGTCTCCGATGTTGTCAAGGCTGTCAACTTTATTATCAAGGATGCGCCCTATATGACCGGTGCTGTTCTGCGTATAGACGGCGGGTTTGTTTTGGGCGGAGCCCCGGTGCCTCCTATGCCTCCGGGCATCGTTTGAACCGGTTGTATTTAAGAAATTGAACAAAATTATCAATTTTTTTGAATATGTTCTTTGGGTAAATCCGTCAGCGTGATATATTTAATGCGTATGACAGTCAATACAATTTAAGTTTCGATGCTTAAGGGCTAAATGCTTTGCCCTTGTCAGACAAGTCTATGGAGGTATGCGATTGACATTAAGGCAGCTTGAACTATTTCTTGCACTTGTAAAAACACCCCATTTAAGCCAGGTGGCCAAGGATTTCGGCCTGACTCAGTCGGCAGTATCCATGGCCATAAAATCACTTGAAGAAACCCTGGGTAAATTATTGTTCGACCGTATCCATAAACGGCTGGTGGTTAATGAAAACGGGCGTTATTTTTTCAGGATGGTGGAGCCCCTTGTTTTTGGTCTGCGGGAAAGCGAGGCCATGTTCAGGGATCAGGATTTGATTGGGGATATCAAGGTGGGAGCCAGTTCCTCTATTGCCAACTATATTCTGCCCCAGATTATTTATGAGTTTGCCGAGCAGTATGAAGGGGTGCGCGTGGAAAAAATAACGGGTAATACCATAGAGATCGGCAAGCTTATCGAAGACGGTGAACTGGATATCGGGTTTGTTGAGGGGGAGTATAACAGCCTCGAAATTGAACGGGAGGTGCTTGGCCTTGACGAACTCTATGTGGTGACCGGTGATTCCGATCTGGTGCGCGACGAAGATTACCGCATGGACGAGCTCTTATCAAAACGCTGGATCTTCAGGGAAGAGGGGTCCGGTACCCGGGAAGTTTTTTTGTATCATATCGAAAAGTATAAAAAACGGTTTAAGCCTTTTCTGGAGGTGGGGCATACGGAGGCTGTAAAATCCGTACTTGGAAACAAGGGGGCGCTAAGCTGCCTGTCTCGAATTTCCGTAATGAACGAGTTGTTATCCGGACAGTTGTTTCGTCTTAAAATTAGAGATTTTAAATTTTCCCGTTCCTTTTATACCATCTGGCATAAAGATAAATATTTTTCATCTGTTCTTCAGGAATTTATCTATTATACAAAGGAACGGTATAAGGCGGTGTATGAAAACCAGGCCCATCTCCATTAATTTTTACTTTTCCAATCCCGCTCGGCGGCCTGGATGGCTGTGATTGCTACGGTGTTGATGATATCCGTCACAAGGCACCCCCGGCTTAGATCATTCACCGGTTTGTTTAAACCTTGAAGGGTCGGGCCGATGGCTACGGCGCCCGAGGAGCGTTGTACCGCTTTATAGGTATTGTTGCCCGTGTTAAGATCGGGAAAGATAAAAACCGTGGCTTTGCCGGCTACGGGAGAATCAGGCATTTTGGTTTTTGCAACATTGGGTTCAATGGCCGCGTCATACTGTATGGGACCTTCAATGAGCAGGTCCGGACGTTTTTGCTGGACAATTTTGGTGGCTTCCCTGACCTTGTCAACATCCTTACCTTTGCCCGAGGTGCCTGTGGAGTAAGAGAGCATGGCGATTCTTGGTTCAATGTCAAACATTGTTACCGTTTCCGCTGAGGTAATGGCAATCTCTGCAAGCTGCTCTGCATTGGGGTCCGGATTGATGGCGCAGTCCCCATAGGCCAACACCCTGTGGGGCAGGCACATGAAAAACAATCCGGATACCGGGGTTTTGGGGTTTTTGGCTTTGATGATTTCAAACGACGGGATAATGGTTGCCGCTGTACTGTGAACGGAGCCTGATACCATGCCGTCCACATCACCCATGTGTACCATCATGGTGCCGAAATAGTTGACATCCGTCACCCGGTCCCGGGCATTTTCAATGGTCATGCCTTTGTGTTTTCTTAAATCGCAATAGATCCGGGCGTAATTTTCAAGCAGGTCGGATTTTGCCGGATTGATGATGTCAAATCCCTGCATACGCAGGCCAAGCTTCCTGATTTTGTGGCGGATTTTTTTTTCATCACCAAGAAGGGTGATGTCAACAATTTCACGCCGCAGAATGGTTTCCACAGCACGCAATATCCGCTCTTCATCTCCCTCGGGCAGAACAATCCGTTTTTTGAACATCCGTGCTTTGCGGATGAGTTCGTATTCGAACATTTTCGGTGTCATGATGGTGGCGTCTGCGGTGATGACTTTATCCATCATCCGGTCAATGTCTACATGCTGTTCAAATAGAGCCAGTGCCCGGGTTATTTTTCTGTCATCATACGGGGATATGGAACCCTTGATTTTTTCCACGGCCAAGGCGGTGGGGAATGTGTTCTCTGTGACGCTGAGGATGGGTACGGCATCGGGAATGCCTTTGATAACTTCCCATACAGGGCCTTCGGGTACAAGGCCTCCGGTCAAAATGATACCGGATACATTTTCGATGGAATCCGAAGAATGGGCGGCCATGCAGCCCACGATTACATCGGCCCGGTCTCCGGGGGTGATAATCAGGGTGCCGTGGTCAATTCTGCTTAACAGGTTGGTCAACTGCATGGCGGCAACGGTAAACCCCCGGGCATGACGATAGAGCTGGTTGCTTCCGATGAGTACTTTTGCGCCCAGTGCACTTGCAACTTCTGCAATGGTCGGATTGGCCAGTGCTTCCTCCTCCGGTACGGCATATAGCAGTTGATCGGGGAATAATTCGGTTTTTTTAAAATGATCTATGATGCCGGGCATGTCGGTGGGTGTCACCCGGTTGATGATGGTGCCAAGGATATGGCACCCTTTGCTTTTCAGGGAGTCGAGGGTCATGCCGGTCAGTGTGGCGGCCTCTTCCATGGATTTGTTGTGGGCGTCGGCGACCAGGAGCACAGGGCAGTTCAGGTTTTGTATAATGGTGGCATTGACGTCAAATTCCACACCGGTGGTGGATGATACGAAATCGGTTCCTTCGCAAAGGATAAAAGAGCACGTTTCCCTGGCGGCATTGTATTTTTCGATGATTTTTTCAAGCAGCTCGTCTTTTTTGCCATGGCTTAAGAGCTGGTCCGCCTCATTTTGGGTGACCCCGTACATGGTGGCATAGGGTCGGTCAAGATGGTACTGACTGGACATCAGTTCAATATCCAGGTCCCAGGCATCTTCGGGGTCCTTGGTTATAATGGGTCTGAAAAAGCCCACGCGCTCAAGTTTTCGAAAAAGCATTTCCATTACGCCTATGGCAATGGCTGATTTACCGGCGCCCGCCTGGGTGGCGGTAATATATAAACCGCTTGACATTAAATTTCTCCAAAAGTGCTGATTTGTTTATAAGTAAAGTCCCGATATGTTATTCGGGGGCTTTCTTGGTTTGTTGTGGGCCATGTCTTAAACAATGGTATGTCGGGTTTGCCCATGGCTGTTATAAAGGGAGGGGTGTTTTATCGAAATTTGGGACAATAATTATTTTGATAAAAATATCGGATTGTTTTTCCACTGTCAAGGAGCCTTGGCGGCTCTTTTTTTTTTGTCACATCGTAGAATCTGAAAGAATTTGGGCAATGGTTTTTTTTATTTTTCCGGTTTTACCTGTCAATTGTCTGAAATTCATTTCTATGACGGCCATCTGCTTGTAAAAAGGTGTTCGGTCAAAAGGAATATATGTCTGGCCGGCAAATTTTCCGGCATCACAACCCGGGCCTTTAAAGACATTAAATCCAGGTTTGTGGAGCTCGTGGGGCAGTCCGTGCATTCGGCAGATCATGGGTCGAAATTGGTAAAGCGTGCACCTCTCATTTTTAAGCAAAGGGCAGGGTATCTTTTTGGATGCCGGCGGGTTATGGGCGGCCGTAGTTTCACAGAAGGTTTGTCGGCAGTAGTCCCGGCTGAGGGTTAAAACCCGCTTTCGGTCTTTGTGGGGCAAAGCCTGAAAGCCAAATTGCAGGAAAGATACTTCGGCATGGGTGTGGTGAAAAAATAGAGACAGGCAGCAGTTGTCTTCACAGCCGTTGCACTCAAATCCATATTGTTGTGCAATCCGGTTCCATGTGTTGTCCATATCCTGGTAAAGTTGAACCAGGGGTGAAAAGTGTTCCGGGGTATGTGTCATAGCAGTCTTTGGTGTTTGTTTTTTAAACCAGCGGGTTGGGAAAAAACAGGCGGGAGTAAAGTTTAAGTGCGTAACGGTCGGTCATGGAGGCAATGACATCGCACACCGAGCGTTTCAGTTTGTTTTTTGTCGAATCCCATGGGGCCATTTCCATTTTTTCCAGCTCCTTTTGCATCTCGTCGGGATTTTCCATGAAATATTTGTAAAGGCCGATAATGACTTTTTTTGCCTTTATGAATTCTCCATGGACCTCCGGGGAGCGGTATACTTTTTCAAAGAGAAATGTTCTCAGGATTGTCATGGCCTCCATGGTCTCCTCGCCCATGCTTAAAATAAATTCTCCATTTTGGGGGCCGCTGTTGTAGACCAACTGTTCCATCATTGTGGATGCCCGGGCGGAGTGGGTTGTGCCAAGCTTTCGGATGCAGATGTCAGGTACCTCGTCCCTGGAGATGACTTTGCCCCGCAACGCATCATCAAGGTCATGGTTCAGGTAGGCAATGATATCGGCCACGCGTACGATTCGGCCTTCAATGGTGGATGCGGTTTCACCGGGTGTTGCCGGGATGATGTTGCCGAATCCCTTGGAGTGCTTAAGGATGCCGTCTCTGACCTGGGTGGTGAGATTCAGGCCTTTACCTCTGTTTTCCAATACATCCACCACCCTTAAGCTTTGGTCGGAATGGGTAAAGCGGGGAGAGTGTACCTGGATCAGGGCTGTTTCTCCGCCATGGCCAAAGGGGGTGTGTCCTAAATCATGGCCAAGGGCCACCGCTTCGGCTAGGTCTTCGTTCAGGCGCATGGCCCGGGCAATATTTCTTGCTGTTTCAGAGACCTCCAGCGTGTGGGTAAGCCGGGTCCGGTAATGGTCGCCCAAGGGTGATAGAAACACCTGGGTTTTGTATTTCAGCCGCCTGAAGGCATTGGAGTATACAATTCTGTCCCGGTCGAGCTGAAAGGGGGTTCGGATGTTGCCCGGGGCAACTTCGGGGTGTCGGCGCTTTGCGTTGGTGCTGGGGGTGCCGTATCTTGACAGGAAATTGTGCTCCCGTTGCTGGAAGATTTCCCGAATACTGGGCTTTTGTTTTATTTTTGC
>JAKSBO010000629.1 GCA_022361095.1 Desulfobacterales bacterium
ATTCAGCAAACAGTGATTAAACTATTGTCTCGAGGGGATGATATTACCGGTATTCAAAACCTCACTTCTTATTTTTATTCTTCACTGTCCAATGGTGCTAAGGACTACTTTAAAAAATACGATCGAATAGAAATACATGAAGAATACAGTGAGCATTTTACAAATCAAGCCACCTCTTCAGCTGAGGAAACTCTGTTACTCAAAGAACTTAAGCAACTCATAAAAGAAACCCTTAAAAACATGGATCCTAAAATGAGATTTATATTTATTGAGACCGAAATCCGCGGTAGGTCTTATCAAGATATCATAAAAGTCACAGGTGAAAAACTAGGTACCCTATTGTCTAGAAAAAACCGTGCTAAGAAGAAATTACAAACTGTTGTTAAAAACTATTTAAAGGAGAAAATCAATGAATAATTATATAAAAAAAGGTCGTCAATTAAAAAAGCGTAAAATGTTTAAGCTGTTTATCATGATGATTGCCATGCTAACCATTGCTGGTTTTGGATTTATGCTACTTTGGAATGCCATTGTACCTGATGTATTTGGATTAGGTGAAATCACCTTTTTTAAAGGGATTGGCTTGATCATTCTAGCAAAGATTCTCTTTGGTGGCACATCGCCTAACATCAACAAGAAATCACCTCAACCAAAAAAAGTTGAAGAACCACCTGTTGATACCACAGATGCAGATGAACTTTATGAGAAGTGGTGGGATGAAGAAGGTGAAGCATATTTTGATAACTATCTTCAAAAATCACAAGAAAGCGAACATTAACGTTCGCTTTTTACATGCATTCGTACTCCTTCTAGCTTATCCATTCTATGAAGCAAACCTGTTGGTCTCTCCTTTTTATACCATTCATATGCTTTTCTTAGGCCATCCTCAAGATTGTATTCTGGTACATGTAAACCATGACTCTTAAGCTTCTCAATAGACAACATATATGGCATATCATAATAGGGAAAATATGAAAGTGAGTTGATGTCCATATTCTTAATCACTTGGGTATCTGCTTTCTTCCCCATGACCCTTTCAAAGGTATTTACGATTTCATTGAAAGTAACACATTCATCATGGGTTATGTTA
>JAKSBO010000156.1 GCA_022361095.1 Desulfobacterales bacterium
CGGCAGGGGTATCGGCTTCAAGACGGACCTTGCTCTGTTCAGCAAGCGGGGTGAATATCTCCATTGTTTTCAATATCAATTGCGATGCCGATATCCGGTCGAAACGCATTGGGTTCAATCCTGCCTCTGCTTCGGAGATTTCCAGCATGGTGTTGATCAGGTGAATCAGGCGGTCGCACTCTTCTACAATACTGCCAAGGATGTCTATTCCCCGGGGCGGCATGGCCCTGTCCTCGGCCGCCATCTCTGCCAGCCCCCGGATTCGGGCAACCGGGCTTCTCAGATCATGGGCAATATTGTCGTTCACTTCTTTCATTGTCCGAACAAGGGCCTGGATGTGGTCGGCCATCCGATTGTAAGTCCTGCCCAGGCGCATCATTTCCACGCCGGCTCCCTGGACATCCACCCGTGCCCGGAAGTTGCCGTCCGCCACACGCTGTACGGCCCGGGTAACGGTACTCAATCCGGATAATGCTTTTTTGGCCATGACCACACCAGCACCAATACCTGCTATGCCCATTGCCAGTACAAAAATCGTCGAGGCTGCGTATACCTTGGCAAGAAAGGCGCTCTCCTCTGCCAGGGATACCGTAATCTGCAGAAACCGGTCCGGTGTGATACCCGTGGTCAGCACCCGGGCCTTTTCCCGGCCGCCACCCATGTCCATATCCGTGAATAACATGTTCCGGGCCTTGGCCTGGACAAGCCAGTTTGGGTCCCAGAAACCATGTTGCCAGGCCGAGGCATCCGAGGAGACCAGGCTTTCGCCCAACGGGGAGACCAGGCGGTAAAACACCCTTGCGGTCCCCCTGGCCGCTGCCTCATCAATGAATTTGCCTTGAATGACGGGAATATCATGGAACGCAGCATAGTGCTCAAGCGCCCTTTTTTGCTCCAGCAGCCGCAGGTCTACCCCGCGCATGACATGGGATGAAATCATCGCGTTAAGGCACAGAACGCCGGTAAGACAGATCAAGCCGAAAATTAGGGCATAGGAGAATCCAAGTTGGAAAGATAGGCTGTGACGCCTTTCAGACAGGCGTTTCCAGAACATAACCCATCCCTTTGACGGTTTTAATAATTTTTTGCCCGGTTTGGTCGAAAAGTTTTTTGCGCAGCCGGGACACACAGGCCTCAACCACATTGGTGGTGGGGTCAAAGCTGTAATCCCAGACATGATCCATAATCATTGTTTTGGAGATAATACGGTCCGGATGGCGCATGAGATATTCCAGCAGGGCAAATTCCCGCGGCTGAAGTTCAACCCTTTCATCATTGAACATAAGCCTGTGTTTGACCACATCCATTTCAAATCCCCGGAATTTCAAATCCCCGGATTCAGTTATGCCCGAGGCCCGCCGCAAAAGGGCCTGGAGCCGGGCCACCAGTTCGGCAAAAGCAAAGGGTTTGACCAGGTAATCGTCTCCGCCGGCCTCAAGCCCCTTAATCCGGTCCGACACGTTCCGGCGTGCGGAAAGGAAAATAATGGGGGTGATCACATTCTGCGCCCTGGCTTTTTCCACGATGGAGACCCCATCCATCCGGGGCAGCATGATATCCACTACGGCTGCGTCATAATTTGCAGTTAAAAGCATGTCAAGCCCCTGCTTGCCGTCTTCGGCATGATCCACGGCAAATCCGGCCTGCTTAAGCCCATTAACCACAAAGGTCACAATTTTTATATCATCCTCAACAAAAAGAAGTCTCATGTTATCGCCTCAACTATTGTACTATGGGCTGTATCACAGACGTATAGTACCCGGAAAGCGTTTCCGGGGACGGTGCCATATTGTTTTTTTGCCACCACCGTACCAGATTGATAAAACTTGTGGAGATATGGTCCATAAGAAAATCCGCGGGCACGTCCGAGTTTTTGTACCGGCTTGTGTTATAAATATACCGGCCTGCAAAATTATTAAAATAGTCACGGAAATAATCTTGGAACAGCTCCCCGCTTTCACAGGTCAAAAGAACGATCACCTTTTTGCCGTGATCCCGCAAGTGATACAGGATATGCGCTACTAATGCCGTTGGATCTTTAGCCGCCATGGAGAAATCGTGGGTTGGTTCCGCTTCCGGGGGCCGGGAAAAAACATGTTCAAACAGCTCTTCGCACAGTTCCCGCAGGAGTCTGTCCTTTTGGGGGAAATGGGCGTAAAAGGTGGTCCGCCCCACATCGGCCCTGTCTATGATCTCTTGCACGGTAATCCGGGAAAAATTTTTACGGGTTAACAAATCACTGAATGCGTCAAAAATCGCCTTTCTGGTTTTTCTCTGCCGCCGATCCATCATCTCTCCTTTTCCGGTACATTTTCAATAAATTGTTCGGTACCGGATATCCTGTCAATATCATGCATTGTGTCGTTAATATCCCTTTGTTATTTTATGATCAAGCATAAAATGTTTGTTAAGCTATTTTAAGTTTCCCGCTAAAAGATAAATTGAAGCGCAACATTCAAAAGGACAAAGGATGTTTCAAAAAATAAGCGAGTTATTCGCAGGGCTCAGGATGACTGTCATCTCTGGTATGTTTCTGGCCATAAGCCTGGTTTTGATGCTCATGGGCGTAAAGGTTCCCCTTGATCCGGCATGGGTGACGGTTGTTTTATCCGGCTATCCCCTGCTTTACCTTGCGGTTACGCGGCTGGTGTATGAAAGATGGGTCTCATCCGCCCTGCTGATTTCCATTGCTATGATGGCCTCATTATGCATCAAAGAGGTCTTTGCCGCAGGAGAGGTTGCCTTTATCATGGCCCTGGGCGCTATTTTGGAGGAGATCACGATTGCCAGAGCGCAAAAGGGGCTGACCTGTCTCATGGCCATTGCCCCGGCCCAGGGCCGCAGGCTTGTGCGCCGGAACGGCAGGCACGTTGAAGAGACCGTCCCTGCGGACCAGATCCGGACAGGAGATATGATCCGCATTCTCCCGGGGGAGGCCATCCCTGTTGACGGGCGCGTTATTTCCGGCAATACCTCGGTTGACCAGTCCATTATGACCGGTGAGTCTCTGCCGGTGGAAAAGGCTGTTGACGACAAAGTGTTCTGCGGTACCATGAACTGCTTTGGTGCTGTTGATATCACGGCCACGGATGTGGGCGAGGACTCTTCCCTGCAGAAACTAATCCGTCTGGTAAGGGAGGCGGAGGATAAAAAAGCCCCCATGCAGCGCATTGTTGACACATGGGCGGTATGGCTTGTACCCATTGCCCTTGGCATTGCTGCGGGCACTTTGGTGATCACATGGGCCATGGGGTATCCAACCATGGAGGCACTGAACCGTGCTGTTACCGTTCTTGTCGTGTTCTGCCCCTGTGCACTGGCCCTGGCAACGCCGACCTCCATTATTGCCGCCATAGGGCAGGCCACCGGACACGGGGTGATTATCAAATCCGGAGAAGCTTTGGAAACCATGGGCCGGGTGGACACAATCGCCTTTGATAAAACAGGGACCCTGACATTCGGCAGGCCCGAGGTCAGCGATATCCTTAATTTTGACTCGGATCTGGATGACAACCGGCTCCTGGCCCTGATGGCATCTGCCGAGGCAAAAAGTGAACATCCCCTTGCCAAAGCCGTTGTTCTGCATGCCGATGCGTGCGGCCTTGAGCGAGACACTGCCGCTGAATTCAGAATGGAGCCGGGAAAAGGGGTGCAGGCCAGGATCAATGGCCGAACGGTGTTATGCGGGAATCAGACCTATTTGGTTGAAAACGGGGTTGCCATACCTGAAACCGCCGTTGAAGCACTTGAAAACCTGCGTGCTGCGGGCAAGGCCCTGATCCTCATGGCTGTTGACGGGAAATGTGCCGGTGCGGCCGCCCTTTCCGACAAATTGCGTCCTGCCGCGTCCAAAATGGTGGCCGACCTTGCCGCCATGGGGACCCGGGCCATTTTGCTCACCGGAGACAACCAAAAGGCTGTGGCCCCCATCGCCAATCAGGCGGGTATAGAGACGGTCCGGGCAGAGCTGCTGCCGGCACAAAAAGTGGAAAGCATCGCAGACCAACAGGAAAAAGGCCGGTGCGTCTGCATGGTGGGTGACGGGGTCAATGACGCCCCGGCCCTGAAAGCTGCCGATGTCAGTGTTGCCATGGGGCAGATGGGCAGTGATATTGCCGTGGACGCCGCCGATATCGCACTGATGACGGATGACATCTCAAAGATACCTTACCTGAAAAGGCTTGCACGTGCCACAGTATCTGCCATCAAGGTAAACATCACCGCCTCCATGGTCATCAATGCCGTTGCCGTTACATTGTCTGTTCTGGGGATGCTCAATCCCGTAACCGGGGCATTGGTCCATAATGCCGGATCTGTGCTGGTCGTCCTCAATGCCGCACGTCTCTATGATCGAAAATTTCTGTAGCCTGCCTTAGAATAATTAATTCCGGCCCCGTATTTTCAATTGAAGGCATTATGTGCAACCGGCTTTAAAGGGAGGTTCCCTTAGTTTCACCGGCTATTTTAAAGGCGTTATATAGGCCAGATCATCTACTGTCAGGGCAACTGAAAACTTATATCCTGAACCCACGGAGATTGGTCTTAAATCATAAAGTTCATTATAAGGGTGATCGTATATATTTAATGATGATTTGCCTTCCCAGATTGTGGATAAAGCCACATCGCGGGATTTAAGCTGGACCAATTCATGAACGGCCGGCCGTTCATACCTGTCTTGCCTGAGTTCCGGAAAATATCTCAACAACGCGGCCCCGGCAAACGTCGGGGTCGGCAGGGATGGGGTCTCTTTTTGAAGGGTGACCGTTGCGTCCGCCTGGCGACGGCCCAAGACAGACAATGCTGCCCCAAACGTTGCGCCTTTACCGGTATTCGGCGCTGCTTTTGAAGGAAGTTCACACGAACGTGTGATCCAGGTCTCACCGATCTGTTTTGGCCAGCCCTGTATTAATCCCCTCATTAGGGCTTTATCCTGATCCACCCAGATGAATGGGCAATATGCCATGGGCCTGCCTTTATACTGAGCTGACAATAACAGGATCGTTTCCTTGTACTGGCTGCAGACTGGATCCAGATACTCTTTTCCCGTGTCACTGGCATACTGCCATTCAATAAAATAAACCGCACACCGGCTGGAAAAAAGAGTCAGGCCGTCTGGTAAAAAAGCGGATGCGCGCTCTGGGTCCGCTTCATATTCTATCGCCAGCACATTCCCCGCATAATGCCATGGTGGGGCCGGAACCATACTGGATTTACCAAGCGGTGTTCGTGGGAGTGTATATCCTTTTATCATTGTTATCCTCCAGGTAAAAATTTATAATCAATGGTCTGATTATCCCCCCTTTTTTTCTCCATGCATTGTAAAAAATTGAAATCTTTTCAATTGCTAAAAGTCTTTACATTACAATATATTTAAGAAGGTATGAGTTACCCTGAATAAATTTTTGTTATCAATAATTAAACCGCGTCAAACAGCAATTGAGGAACACTGTGCCAACATCCATGGTAAGAAAAAATGGTCTTGATTTTATCGAGATCAAAGAAGGTGCCTGGGAAAATTATTCGGTAAGGCAGCACTCCCATGAAGAACTGCAAATTGGATTGGTAGAAAAGGGCAGCAGCAAGATAACATGTAAAAATCTGGCCTTTAAAATGACAGAGGAACAAGTGATTTTGGTTCCACCCGATATCATTCATCTTTGCGAACCCGATGATAGGGACAAATTCAAATTTACCATAATCTATATTGCCCCGGACTGGTTTGAAAAATCATTTAAATTAGATGGGAGTAAGCTTAAACCGCAGGTGGCCCGGCTCGATAAGCAGGGCGTAACAAACTGGGAACGTTTTCTTAGGTCCTTTAAATCCGAAGTTGATCCAATGACCATGGAAAGCCTGGCGATTATGTTTTTTGGGGGTTTTATCTTCAGCTACTTTGATATCAGGCTTCAAAACAGAGGGGAAGCACAGAAGGAATCAACGCTTGTACAGATAAAAACCTATATGGATCAACATTTTAACGAACCGATACAGTTGGATGACCTGGCTGAGATTTCAGGCATGACAAAATTTTCAATATTAAGAAGATTCAAAACACACTATAAACTGTCACCCCATGCCTACCTGGTAAATAAAAGAATTAATCATGCCAAACAATTGTTGATAGAAGGGGAAACAGTTGCCAAAACCGCTGCAACCTGCGGTTTTTTTGACCAGAGCCATTTTGTTAAGACGTTCCGGCAATATGTCGGCATCGCTCCAATTGATTACAAATAACGGCCATGGGCCGACCTGGTCTATCAACACCCAGGCTCATCCCACAACAACGTTTGAAAGATATTAGTAGCTTACACAGACTTTTTTATAGAATTATTCAAGGTCTCCTGCAATTTTTTACAAGGATAATACAGGGAATTTTTTTTAACGGTTATCCTGACAGCCGCCTGGGCAATTCTGATAATTTTTACAGGGCCGTACACGGAACTGATCCTTTTGTTCCGGCTGATATTTCGGCCGCGCAAAATTTGGCGGCAACCATTGACACCAACCTGACCATCATTGCCCCGGGAACCCATTCGCGATAAACAGTCATGTCCGGCGCAGGGGATTCAAGCCCATGGTTGCCCGCAGGACGACACTGAAACACAACATGGGCCTCAGTAATAATACCAGATTGAGTTGTAGTCCTTGGGTTGCTCCCCGTCTTGTTTAAGACGTTTGAGGTAGTCGTCAATGGAGACATCGGTGTAGACATAAGTATCCATGAGCGCCATTCTTTTTTCCCAGGGATGGAACTCGTAGACACGGCGTCCGTCAGGAAGGATGGCGATCATATCACGATTCTGAGCGGCCATGAGGTAATTTTTGCCCAGACGCGGCACATTGAAAACAATCTCATCGGTGCGCACGGTTCCCGGAAAGAGCCGGGCCTCCTCCTGTTGCTCCTGGAGCAGGCGGGCGATGGGCACACGATAATTATCGGTCTCCTCTTTGCCCTTGGTATTGAAGGTGTAGTAGGGCGTCACCCCGATCAGCCGCAACTGCTGCCGCAGGTTTGCAGCCTCGAACTTACGCGAATTGTAATAGGTGTACACCATCTGGTTATAGACCTCGACCCCAAAGAGGCGGAAACGCTGCACCGCCTGCATGGCCTCTGGTGTGATCTCAGTGGGATGCTCAAAATGGGTGATAATGACCACCTCCCGCCGTCCGGGTTCGTGAAACCGGGTGATGGTCCGCACCAGGGATTCCGTGATACGTTGGGGCAGGGTCACCGGTGTTCGGGTACCGATACGGATTCGAAGCACATGATCCATCTGGGCCAGGCGACTGAGGATATTATCCAGCCGTTCATCGGAGAGGATTAAAGGATCGCCGCCGGTGACCAGGACCTCGGAGATTTCCCTGGTCTTGCCGATCCAGTCAAGTGCCCGGGCAAGTTTTTTCTCACCCAGGGCCGCATCCGAAGAGGTCACATCCTGAATCTGCCCGTTGCGCTGGCAGTAGACGCAGATCTGGGGACAGGTCAACACCGGTTTGAGTATGACAATGCCGGGATAACGGCGGGTGATGCCGTCAATGGGCGAGGTATCCCCCTCAACCATGAAATCATTGCTGCAGCCGGGATCATTCCCGTAATCGCCGATCCGTTTGATATACGGCATCGGCGGAATCACCTGGGCGCGGATTGCCGTATCCCAGATGCCTCGATTTTCCGGATCCATTAAAGAGATCGTATAGGGCGTAATGCCGAAAGGTATATGCTCTTTTCCGGCAATGGTGATGGCCGCTTCCTCCTCCTGGGACAGTTTGATCAATTCTCCCAGGATCTGTGGGTCACGGATGATATGGCGGACATGCCAGGTCCAGTCGTTCCACTCCAGGTCGGTGATATTGAAAAACCCGAAGAGGCGCTGCCGGTTGCTGCTGTGCTCCCGGATCAGTGAATCATCCATGCCGCAGGGATAGCGATCGATAAATGCCTGGGCCTTGCGCGCCATACGGGAAAGATCCGTGGAGCGCATTTTTGCCGCAGTCCGCCCGGAATGCTTGAGAAAGGCGGGGGGCTTTTCCGTATAGAGTTTAGTTAATCCTTTGATGCCTTTCACTAGATGGCGCAATTCCGCGATAAAGCCCGGGCTTGGCCCTGGGCCCCGGTGGTGTCCGTGGAGCAGGCCTTCAAGATAGGCGAGCAGGGAAAATCCGGCCAGTTCTTCGCTCCGGGCGCTGAGCATGTTTCGCAACACCCAGATCGTATCCCTGGAGACAACCCATTCCAGGGCGGCCATATCGTGGGTTTTATCATAGATGTTGAGAAGCAGATTGGACAGATGGCTGCGAAGCTTGTATCGTTTATCCTCCAATGTTGTATTGGCAAGCAATATTTTTTCCATTACCGGGTCAAGGGCAATGATTCTTCGAATTTGTTGCACACATTGCGCAGTTTTCATTGGGTGTGCCTTCTCTTTCTTTATTGGCATTTTGCAAAAAACACAATTTGTCGTTCACACGTCACCAATCAGTAGTGACCATAAAAACATATTGCCTGCCTTCCTGGAAAATTGCAAGCGCTTACCAGTCACATCCCCATGTTCAATAAG
>JAKSBO010000485.1 GCA_022361095.1 Desulfobacterales bacterium
ATGTCACCGCCGTAACACTTAGCTGTTACGTTTTTACGTAAAGGCGCGTTACGTTCACGTGCGATAATCTTCTGACCGATAGCCGCCTGAACAACAACTTCGTAAAGCTGACGAGGGATGCTTCGTTTCAGTTTAAGCGCAATTGCACGACCGTGATGGTATGCGTTGTCTTTGTGAATAATGGATGCCAGAGCATCAACAGGATCGCCGTTAATAAGCATATCAAGCTTAACAAGATTTGCTTTACGATATTCCATGATCTCGTAGTCCATGGAAGCATAGCCTTTGGTGTAAGACTTAAGCTTATCGAAGAAATCGTAAACAATTTCAGCAAACGGCAGTTCGTAAGTAACAATTACACGGTTGGTTGTAAGATATTTCATATCTTTCTGAATACCGCGTTTTTCTTCACAAAGCTTCAGTACGTTACCAACGTATTCGTCCGGCACGTGAATTTCACAGCGAACAAACGGCTCGTACAGCGCTTCTGTTTTGGTTGGATCAGGAAGCTTTGCAGGGTTATCAACCTCAATAACTTCACCGTCCACACTTTCAACCTTGTAAATAACAGACGGTGCTGTTGCGATAAGGTCGATATTAAATTCGCGCTCAATACGCTCCTGAATAATCTCCATGTGGAGAAGACCAAGGAAGCCACAGCGGAAACCAAAGCCCAGAGCCTGAGAGGTTTCTGCTTCGTACTGGAATGCTGCATCGTTAAGCTGCAGTTTTTCCAGAGCGTATTTCAAGCTTTCGTAATCCTGAGAATCGGAAGGGTACAGACCGCAGAATACCATTGGCTGTACTTCTTTAAATCCAGGAATCGCTTCTTCTGCAGGTGCTTTAGCAAGAGTGATGGTATCACCAACTTTTGCGTCGCCAAGCTCTTTAATAGTCGCACAAAGGAAGCCTACCTCACCGGCAGCCAGTTCCTTCATTTCGAGCATTTCAGGGCTGAACACACCAAGGCGTGTAATGTCGTAATCTTTTTCAGTCGCCATGAGACGGATTTTATCACCCTTCTTCATGGTACCGTC
>JAKSBO010000019.1 GCA_022361095.1 Desulfobacterales bacterium
CATCACATTGCCATCTCAATTATCCCATATAGAATAAAATAAGCTATTTTTAGGCAGACTTGTATCTAAAGCCGAGATTGCCGGGACATTCAAAAAAATTCATAGGAGAATAACCAATTGAAAATCACAGGAAAAGAACGCTTTTGCTTAGCTAAATTAATTTTTATATCATGTTTTTTGCTTTTGATCTTCTCCTTGTTTAATGCACAGGCCGCTGAATTCTACGACATGAATACGGTCAATACCATTTACATCACCTTTGAAGAATCCAACTGGGACCAACTGCTTGATGATCTGTATGCAGCGGGAGAAGAGGAACGGTTAGAAGGGACGGCTGTGATTAACGGCACCACGTATGAAAGCGTCGGTGTTCGATATAAGGGGAACAGCACTTACCGACCCAACCAGATCAAAAATCCGTTGAATATCAAACTTGATTATATCAATGACGACCAGACGCTTGAGGGGTACGGAACCCTGAAGCTTGCAAACGTTTATAACGATCCAAGCTTTGTCCGGGAAGTGCTCAGCTATGAAATCGCCAGGAAATACATGCCGGCATCCCAGGCAAATTTTATCGATGTTTATATAAACGACACCCACCTGGGACTCTATACCAGCGTCCAGGATGTTGATAAACTTTTTCTTGAAAGTCATTTCGGAAGTAAAAACAATCCCTTTTTTAAAGGAGATGCCGAGGATATATTCGATTCAGCAAGTGTGTGGGGGTATCTGGGCGAGGACGAAGCCGATTATTATGAGTATTACGAAATAAAGTCGGATGACGGCTGGGATGCGCTGATCAATCTCTTTGATGTTTTTAACAATTCCACATCCCAGGTTGAAGATGTCCTGAATGTGGATCGTCTTTTGTGGATGCTGGCGTTTGATATTCTGACAGTTAATCTGGATTCGCCGGTCAACGTGGCCCATAACTTTTATCTGTACCAGGATGGGACAGGCCGGTTTAATCCGATTATATGGGATTTGAATGAAAATTTCGGGGCATTCAGTATGCTGATCAACGACCAGCGGCCTTTGGATGTCAACGGCATGCAGCAACTGGACCCTTTTTTAAATGAAAATGATCCGGATTATCCCATTGTGAATAAAATCCTGACCAACGATACCTATAGAAAAATGTACGTTGCACATATGAACACCATCATCGAAGAAAACTTTGAGGATGGCTGGTACGCAACCCGGGCATTTGAAATCCAGGAGATCATTGATACCTATGTCCAGGATGATGAAAACAAATTTTATACGTATGACGATTTTTTGAACAATGTTGAATATTCATCCGGTTTCGGCCCCAATGAAATCGTGGGGATAGCCCAGCTAATGTCATTAAGAGTCACTTATATTCAGTCACAGTCGGAATTCCAAGCTTCAGCACCGGTTATCTCGAATATTACACAGCCGGCGGATGTATCCTCAAATGCAACCATTTGGTTTACGGCCCAGGTAGATGATGCGGATTCGGTCCAGCTGGGATTCCGCCAGAGCGGCGGTTTTGTAAAAGTGACCATGCATGATGACGGCACACACCGGGACGGGGCTGAAAACGACGGCGTTTACGGCGTTTCAGTCTCTATCGGGTCGGGGGATCTTGACTATTATATCTATGCGGAAAACAGCAGCGCCGGTGCATTTTCTCCGGTACGTGCGGAATATGAATTTTATACGGTATCTGTGGCCAATACTCCGGGAGATATAGTGATCAATGAATTCATGGCTGATAACGAAACCGGTGCCACGGATCAGGATGATGAGTATGACGACTGGATTGAACTGTACAACAACACAGATACTGATATTTCCCTGGCAGGCTGGTATCTCACCGATGACCCTGCCGAGCCCGACATGTGGGTTTTCCCGGACGTCTCCATCCCTGCCAACGGATACCTGATCGTATGGGCGGACAAGGATGAGGAACAGGATGGATTGCATGCAGATTTCAAGCTTTCCGCATCCGGCGAAACCATTTTATTGTCATCCCCTGACCTGACCGTCATGGATGAGATCACTTTTGAGGAACAATCGACGGATCTGAGTATGGCCCGTTTCCCCAACGGCATTGGTGAGTTTACCCAGATGCCGCCAACCTTTCTGGCAGAAAACAAGCTGATTTCCGGTGATCTTAACGATGACGGAATTGTCGATCTCTCAGACCTCAATGTTTTACAACAATTCATCAGACAGTCATCAGACAATTGCGAGGCATGCGATCTCGACAATGACGGTACTATTACCGTCCGGGATGCCAGAAAGCTGATCAGCA
>JAKSBO010001055.1 GCA_022361095.1 Desulfobacterales bacterium
ATATAAAGATAAAAAAATGCTGGCAAGGGGCGCCGACGCGACCGCCGCCCTGAATGCGGCGTTCCAAAAGATCAATCCGCAATTTTTCGCCATTGCCCGGCCCGGCAAGGATAAAATAGCCAAAAAGGTGAACAGATCCTTTAAAAAGCTGTTCAAAACCAGAAAAGGGCTGCTGCGCGAAATGCGCAAGGAAAGGATTGATGCAAGCTTTCTGGGCAAAATGGGGCGTGCGCTTGAGCCGGTGACCCAGTTTGCGGGATTTAACTGGCGGGTCAATGTAGCGCTGCTCTCCGCCTTTGCCGCCAAGGAAAGTTCCGTGGCGACCCTGGGCGCGCTATATGAACAGGAAGATGATGGGTCCGACGGCTCCCTGGAGTCGCGCATGGCCAAAAGCGAAGACGGTTTTACCCCGCTTCATGCCCTGGCCTTGATGATGTTCATGGTGCTTTACCCGCCGTGCCTGGCCACCTCCATTGCCGTAAAACTGCAGTCCGGATCAATCAAGTGGATGCTGTTCGGCATGTTTTACCCCATGGTACTGGGCATCAGTGTGGCCATGCTCATATTTACCGGCGGCTCCCTGCTTGGGTTAAGCGGACTCCAGGCCATGGGCGTCTTTTACGCCATTGCGCTGGGCACAACCATTGCCACAGGATTTATAAAAACAAAATCAGAATTTGAACCTGCCCGGCAGGCCGCTGTCTGAGTGAACGGCCAGCCGGGCAAATTTTGCAAACAATTACATACGAACAATTGTAAATGAACGGCCATGGGCCGACCTGGTCTATCAGCACCCAGGCGCGCCCCACAACAAAACATGAAAGAAACTTAGTAAGTTATTGGTACTTTCATATAAAAACAAGGAGAAAAAAATGAAACTGAGATTATCTGTATTAACTTTTGCCGCCATGGTCTTAGGACTTCTTATGATCCCGGCAGTCCAAGCCCACACGCCATTGTGTTCCTGCTATGACAACGGCGACGGCAGTGTGACCTGCGAAGGCGGATTTTCCGACGGATCTTCGGCTGCAGGCGTTCAGATGCGCGTTGAAGACGGTTCAGGAAAAGTACTGATCCAGGGAAAAATGGATGACGACAGTGAGTTCACCTTTGACAAACCCGCAGGGGACTACAAAGTCCAGTTTGACGCCGGAGACGGCCATCAGATCACCGTAGAAGGTAAAGAAATCACCGAATAGCTTAAGTTTTTTGCATACCAAAAGGAGAAAATCTTGAAGATGAAACATTTTATCACCACCATCAGTACCTTGGCTATCCTGGCATTTACCGTACCGGCATTTGCCCATTTCAAATGATCTATACCCCGGAAAGCGCATTGAATAAAGGGGGCAAGATCCCCCTGGCCATTGTTTTCACCCACCCCTTTGAAGCCGGCCACACCATGGATATGGGCACACCGGAACAATTTTTTGTTATGCGTTCAAGGGGCGAAAACACGCCTAAAAAAACAGATCTTCTGCCGACCCTGAAACCGATTAAATGGACCAGCCTGACCAATGCCGGCGCAGCCTATGAAACTCAATATTCCGCAAGGGGCGGAGATCACATCTTCTGCCTGGTACCGGCCCCTTACTATGAAGGAGAAGAAGATGCATATATCCAGCAGTCCACAAAAATGATTGTCAATGCAGGCGGGGAACCCGGTGCCTGGATGGAACCTGTGGGACTTGACTGCGAAATCGTTCCCCTGTGCAAACCCTATGACCGCTGGACCGGCAATGTATTCCAGGGTAAAGTACTGTTCAAGGGAAAACCTGTGGCCGGCGCAGAAATCGAAATTGAATTCTTGAACCATAAACCGTTGCTGGACCAAAAGGCATTTGCCAAGGACGCTTTTGCCACAGCTCCCCAGGCGGCCTTTGTACTGCAGACCATTTTTGCCGATGACAACGGCGTATTCACCTTTGGCATCCCCAAGGCCGGATGGTGGGGGTTTGCAGCCTTAGGAATTGACCCCGAAGGGTCTTTTAAAGGCAAAGAGTGCTCAAAGGATGCAGTAATCTGGATTCAGGCCAAGGATATGAAGTAAGCCATGAAATAAACAACCGATCCGCCAGTGCCGGTCCTGCTTCCTTCCCCAAGACAGAATATCATCTTTTCTCCCGATGATACTCAACAAAAGGGCCGGCACCTTCCAGCTTTGAGACGTTGCAATGTAAAAAATATACCATGAACGGCCTGTGTTCATGGTGTACCGGGACCAATCTTATGCAGCCTGTTATCCATGTTGACCATCTTTGCCACCGTTACGGCAAACACTATATTTACAAAGACCTGAACTTCTCCATCTCCCCTGGAAAGATATACGGTCTGTTAGGTAAAAACGGTGTGGGCAAAACCACCCTGATCAAAATATTGATGGGATTTTTGCGTCCCGTGTCCGGTACCTGCAAAGTATTCAACGAGCCTTCCCACGCCCTGTCGCCTGCCGCCCGGGCCCGGATCGGGCTTTTGTTTGAAGGCCATGTGGCCTATGAATTCATGTCCATCCGCCAGATCGAAAAATTTTACGCCCCGTTTTATCCAAACTGGGATGCCGGTATCTACTACCGGATGGTCGAAAAATTAAATCTTGGCCCCAATCACCTGATCCGCCAGATGTCCTGCGGCCAGCGCTCCCAGGTGGTGCTCGGCCTGTTAATGGCCCAGCAGCCCGAACTGCTGCTCTTGGACGACTACTCCATTGGTTTGGATCCGGGATACCGGAGGCTGTTTCTTGACGAGATGCGCAATTATTTAGCCGGCGGCAACCGTACCGTATTTTTAACCTCCCATGTGATCCAGGATATGGAAGATTTCGTGGATGAAGTCATTTTCATGGAACGCGGGGGAAAAATGATGAACAGCCGCCTTGACAGGTTTAAACAAGAGTTTTCCTGTTACCGGCTGCCGGTAAAACCCAGGATCCCGGTTAACGGTTCCCGCCAGGGCGTTCGTCCGGATATGCCCAAAGACGACCTGCTCAAAGCCTGCCCTTTGCTTAAAAACATTGAGGTTCACCCCACCCACTGGGATCTGTTCACATTTGCAGGCAAATCAGATCTGACCTTAATGCTTGATGCCGCAGGCATCAGCAGCAGTCATATTGAACAGGTATCTTTAAGTCTGGAAGATGCATTTATAGGTTACACAGGAAGGTACTCATGATTCAGGCCATTTTCAGAAAAGAATTTTTTAAAATCCGGATTATGTGGCTTCTGGTGTTTATTGCCAATCTTGGCCTTTTAATCCATATCTGGATCTCAACCCGCCAACTCTTTGCTCTGGACCACGCCGAAGTGGTCTGGTACAGGGTGCTGCAACTGGGGCAGATCCATTTTGAGCATATGAAATTTGCCCCGCTGGTTTCGGGCATCCTGATCGCCTGTTTCCAGTTTCTTCCCGAAATGTGGGGAGAGCGGTTCCGGCTCTCATTGCACCTGCCCGTATCTGCGGGTTTTGTGGCCATAGGCCATCTGCTGGCAGGCCTTTTTGCCTATGCGCTGGTGGGCTTGACGGACCTTGGCGGCCTCTGGCTGATCACCGGTATCTATTTTCCCGCACAGGGCATTATGGTCAGTGTGCTCACGGCCACACCCTGGATCATGGCAGGCATCTGTGCCTATCTCGGCATCGCCCTGACCCTGCTTGAGCCTGATTTTCGGCTCAAAGCCGTTAACCTGGCACTGACCGCCGGGATGGCCGGCTGCTACCTGCTCAAAGTCCCGCCCGGGGCTTTTGGCCCAAGCCTGGTTATGCTCACCATACCTTTGACGTTGATGATACCGGCGGTCATGGTGCCGGTTTTCAGGTTCCGCTACAGGAGAATGGGATGATGAACCGATTCGCCCTTGCCGTATACATCGTTTTAATCATCCTGGGATCTGCACTATACCTGCCCATGCTCTATGACAAAATGTTTATGGATGAGGTGGGAAAAACCCATCTGTTTTACAGCCCGGTAAGCCAAGATTTTATCTTAAAAGAAAAAATAGTGGGAAAGGTTCCCCCGGCTGCCCGGCGCATCGCCGAGGACCATCACAGCAATATTGCCTACATCAAGGCCGGCGGCACCTATGTACCGCGCAAAACCTTTGAACGGCACCTGCCTTTTATTTACTATAAGAACATGGAAATCTGGGGGCTTTTGCCCATTACGTTAGACGGACGGACCTTTGATAAACATACCATCAAAGCGAACCGAAGGGTGATGGAACTCAAAGCCAGGGATATAGCGGGCAGATCTCCGGATGTACCTTTTTTCCCGCTGCTGGAGTCCAACCCGGGCCAGGCCAGGCTGATTTTCCCCGAGGACCGTTTCCGCATGACGGATACGGCCATGGAGTTTATCAATGCGGATACAAACACCCTGGACACCGTTTTAACCAAAATGTACACTATTACCCTTAAAAAAAAGGGGTTTGCCTTCCCGGCCCGGTCTGTGAACGGCAAGTTTACCGTACTCAAACCCTTTGATGAAGGGGTCTTCATTGTGGACCATGACTACCGGGTTTTTCACATTAAACGGGTGGATGACAAACCATTGATCAAACAGACGCCCATTCCACCGGATTTAAAAATCCGCGCCATAAAAATATCCGAGAACAAACAAAAACAATTCTATGGCCTTGCCCTTGCCCAAGACGGCCGCATCTTTCTTCTAGGGTATGACAACTACCGGCTGACGCCCATTCCTTTAGCCGGGTATGCCCCGGACCGCATGGACTTAAAGCTGATATTCAACCCCTTGTATTGCACAGCCGTCTATTCGGACGAGACAACCATCCGGGCCGTGGCCATGGATAATAATTTTACACTTGTTAAAACCTTTGAGCACACCATGTCCAGGGCAAAGGCCACCACGGCCACCCATATCCGGGAGATACTGTTCCCCTTTATTCTTAAGGTCGGCCCGACCCACCAAAGCGGATATGTAAGCGCCCGGTTTCTGCCGGGCAGCCTTTGGTCGTTGACCGGCATGGGACTTTTCTCCCTGCTGTTTGCTGCAGGCACAAAAATGATAACAGGCGCATGGCCCGGGACTTTGCGCACCGTCACCGTAGCCCTGACCGGATTTTACGGTCTGGCGGCCATGCTCACAGCCGCAGCCTGTGAATAATAAAAAAATTATAAATATAAACAAGGAAAGAAGGAGGCAAACATGAAATTTTCCCCCCAGGCGCATTCTGGGTTTTCACTTCGAGGCGCATTGTTACTGATCCCCATACTGATCTGCCTGACCGCGTCCGGTGCACTCAGCCACACCCTTTACATCCAGTCGTCCCGGTACCTGGCCAGTGAGGGTAAATCCATTCCGTTTTTCTTCTGTTACGGCCACTTCATCCCTGTGG
>JAKSBO010001164.1 GCA_022361095.1 Desulfobacterales bacterium
GTTTGGCTTGATCCGGATCGGCTTTTTCCTCTCCAAGGTGGGTAAATGAATGGAGCAGGATCTTGGTAACGTCCCATTTCCTTGCCAGCCATTTGGCATTTTTTACAAGTTTGGTTTCTGATGAAGCGCCTTGCTCGACATCTTTGGGTTCGATATGGACAAACGCCACGACAACTTTATTTTTGCCGTCCGCTTCTGATATCGCCACTTGATCAAGGGTCTTGATCGTCGGGGTCCAGGCAAACTTATCACAATACCAGAACAATACCCTCATTGCGTACTTCCCTCTTTTTCGGCAGCCCTAATTACGTCTAAAAGCTCATCCTCATCAGCATCAATCATCTTAAGACAGTGAGGGCATGTCATTTTTAACCGTCTTACATTCCCCTTCATCATAATTTTTTGGCAATGAGGACAAAGATATGATTTAAAATTTGAATTGCTCCGCATCGCTTCTATTTTATCCAGGCCCACGTCAATCCCTCCAATTCAGTTTTATCAAATACAGCCGGCCAACTTGACGCCTCGAAATCCGGGCTCATCGGCTTAACAATACCATTTCCACTTTGATCTTTCCAGACCGGAATCTTTTACCGAAACGGGTTGAAACAAGCTTAATTTTGCATTAAGGGACATCCGCCTCCGTGTTATGCCCCCCCCCGTAATCAAACCTGTTGATACAACAAATTATCTAGTATTCACCCCGCGCCCGTCAAAATCCGTCTTTGTTATCAGGCTTGACAGGCTTATTTTGATTCTTACTGCTTTGAACATGAGGGTTTAACAAATTTCGGGGATGTGTGCAATGGTCTTGAAAACGCTGAAAAAGGAATCGAGAGTAATACCATGGAACTGAAAAAATATGGCATTTTTCTGGTGTTCTTGTTGACCTTTTCCGCAATTGCCGGGTGCAATTCAGACAAGGACTGGCGAACTGCAAGCCGTGAACCTGCCCAAATCCTGCCTGACCCCAAGATGTCCCATGAGGCGGTACTGGCCGTTTTGGGAGCAAAGGCATGGGGGTGGCGCGGATGGTTTGCCATACACACCTGGATCGCCGTTAAAAAAACCGGGGAAACCGCATATACGGTTTATGACGTTGTGGGATGGCGGGGACGGCACGGCAGATCGGTATTGGGTATCTATGAGGATATTCCGGACAGGTACTGGTACGGCAGCAAACCCAAATTGATCCAGTTTAAAAAAGGCAAAGGCGTTGACGCACTGATAGATAAGGTTGACAAAGCAGCAAGAGCCTATCCATGGAAAAACAGATATAAAGCCTTTCCCGGGCCCAACAGCAACACATTTACCGCCTGGGTCGGATTGCAGGTTCCGGAACTTCAAATGGACCTTCCTTTCTCGGCCATCGGCAATGGCTATGCAGACAAAAAAAAAGCTGTTCCCATATAACGGCCATGGCCCGGCCCGGCCTATCAGCGACCAGGCCTAGCCAATAACAAAGCGTGAAAGCTCTGGGTAACTTCCCCATCCTTTCTTATAACAGCCACGGGCTGGCCTGACATATCATCTGCCA
>JAKSBO010000049.1 GCA_022361095.1 Desulfobacterales bacterium
GACAGAGTTGGAGGCCAGCATGGCAAAACCGGTCTGCCTGGCAGCCATAACATCCTGGTGATCTCCGAAAATGGAGAGGGCATGGGCGGAAATGGCGCGGGCGGTTACATGGAAAACACAAGGAAGCAATTCACCTGCGATCTTATACATATTGGGTATCTTGAGCAACAGGCCCTGGGATGCCGTAAAGGTGGAGGTTAAAGCACCTGCGGAAAGGGAGCCGTGGACAGCACCGGCAGCACCGGCTTCGGACTGCATCTGCTTGATGTCCAGCACCTGCCCGAAAATGTTTTTTCTTCCCTGGGATGCCCAGGCATCGGCAATTTCACCCAGGGGGCTGGAAGGTGTGATCGGGTAAATTGCCGCCACCTCGCTCATGGCGTATGCCACATGGGTTGCAGCAGTATTCCCGTCAATGGTCTGCATTCTTTTTTTCATAATCTTTCACCTCTTTGAATGGTAATGCAAATAAGATTTAGTCCCAATATATAGAATCCATTGGACAATATAACAAAAAAACACAAAAAAATAACAAAAAAAACCGGTTTGAAGAAAATCCGGCAAACCGGCCTTTTAAATTGCTTCCAGTTAATAAATAAGCAATCAATTGCTTATTGAGCTGCTTTTATATCTCACAACTGAAAAAACCGGTCAAGACCTATTTTTCACACGCAGATACAGGATTAATCATAGACCTGAAAATGAATCCGATTCCGGCAGTATTGACTGGAATCGGTTTTTTTAAGTTCTTCAACCCACCGGCACCGAATCACCCGGAGCGGGGTCTTCATATCCCTAATTTCTTTTCCAGTTCGGCCACGGCCAGGGTGGTCTTGATCACCGTGTCCGGGTTAAGGGACATGGTCTCGATGCCGCATTCCACCACAAATTCCGCGAACTCAAGGTAGTCGCTGGGGGCCTGGCCGCAGATGCCGATATACTTGCCCTTTTTTACGGCGGTCTCAATCACCTGGCGGACCATCTTCTTCACTGCCGGATTGCGCTCGTCATACACATGGGAGACAAGGGACGAATCCCGGTCCACACCGAGCAGCAATTGTGTCAGGTCATTGGTGCCGATGGAGAAACCGTCAAAAATATCCAGGAACTCTTCGGCCAGGATGACATTGGACGGAATCTCGCACATACAGATCACCTTAAATCCGTTTTCACCCTGCTTCAGGCCGTATTCGGCCATGGTCTCAATGACCTGCCGGGCCTCATCCAGCGTGCGGCAGAAGGGAATCATGACCTGGACGTTATGAAGTCCCATCTCGTTTTTAATTTTCAGCATGGCCTTGCATTCCAGGCCGAAAGCCTCCTTATATTCCTTGGCGTAGTAACGCGATACCCCGCGCCATCCGATCATGGGGTTCTCTTCTTCCGGCTCGAACTGGGCGCCGCCTATGAGATTGGCGTACTCGTTACTTTTGAAATCCGACAGCCGGACAATGACCGGCTCGGGATAAAAGGCGGCAGCCAGCATGCCCACGCCCTCGGCCAGCTTATCTACAAAATAGTCGCTTTTATCGTTGTAGCCGATGGTCATATCCGCTATGGCCCGCTTCAAAATCTCGTCCCCCAGCTCCTCGTACTTCAAAAGGGCCAGGGGGTGAACTTTAATATAGGAATTGATGATGAATTCCTCACGCGCCAGACCCACCCCGTGATGGGGGAGAAAACTCTTATCAAAGGCCTGCTCCGGGCTCGCCAGGTTCAGCATGATCTTGGTTTTGGTTTTGGGCAGAGTTCCCAGATCCGTCTCCTTGACCTCGTAGGGCAAAAGCCCCTCATACACGTAACCGACACTGCCCTGGGAGCAGTCCACGGTCACGTCCTGGCCGGTTTGCATCCGGGTGGTGGCATTACCGGCCCCCACGATACACGGAATGCCAAGCTCACGGCTGACAATGGCCGCTTGGCAGGTTCGCCCCCCCCGGTTGGTGACAATGGCCCCGGCAATCTTCATCACCGGTTCCCAGTCCGGGTCAGTCATATCCGTAACCAGCACCTGGCCTTTCCGGAACAGGGAAATCATCTGGGCGGATTTGATCACATTGACCCCGCCCTGGCCGATAAGTTCCCCCACGGACTGGCCGGTACACACGACTTCACCTCTCTCTTTGAGATGAAACTCCCTGAGAACGGCCTTGTCCTTTAATGTGTGCACTGTCTCGGGCCGGGCCTGGACAATGAACAGCTTGCCGGTCTCACCATCCTTTGCCCACTCGATGTCCATGGGTTTAAGATATCCGGCTTTTTCCGAATAGTGATCCTCAATGGTGCAGGCCATCCGGCTCAATTCCACCACCTCCTCATCCTTGAGCACCAGACGGCGGCGGTCCTCGTCGGGCACGGCCACGTTCTTGGTGGGCTGTTTGGCATCCGTGGTATATATCATCTTTATGGCCTTGCCGCCGGTTTTTTTCATGATGATGGGCTTAAAGCCCTGTTTGAGTGTGGGCTTGAACACGTACCATTCATCGGGATTCACCGCACCCTGGACCACATTCTCCCCCAGCCCGTAGGCACCGGTGATAAACACCGCATCCCGAAAACCCGATTCCGTGTCTATGCTGAACATGACCCCGCTTGACGCCAGGTCGCTTCTCACCATCTTTTGCACGGCAATGGACAGGGCAATGGAAAAATGGTCAAATCCCTTATCTTCGCGGTAGGAGATGGCCCGGTTGGTAAACAGGGAGGCAAAACAGCGGTGGCAGGCCTCTACCAGATCTTCCACGCCGCGGATATTTAGATAGGTGTCCTGCTGACCGGCAAAACTTGCGTCCGGCAGATCTTCGGCCGTTGCCGAGGACCGCACGGCCACATCCACGCCCCTGCCGTATTCTCCTTCCAATTCCATATAAGCCTTGGCGATTTCCTTATACAACTCATCCGGAAATTCCAGGCCGCGGATCAGATTCCGGACCCTTGCCCCGCGTTCCTGAAGGTTGTCCATATCATGGGTATCCAGGTCGGACAATATATCCCGGATCTTGTCCATGGCCTTGGATTTCCCCAAAAGATAGGTATAGGCATGGGCGGTGACTGCGAATCCATTGGGAATGCTCACCCCCTTGGGGCTCAGATTACGGTACATCTCCCCCAGGCTGGCATTCTTACCGCCCACCAAGGGCACGTCGTCAATGCTTAAATCCTTGAACCAGGCCACGAACGGTTTTTGATCCTTATGCCTCTTTTTGCCCATTTTTACCTCCCATTTCATTCAAGGCCACCTCGAACTCATAGCCCAAATTCTAATTATTAGAGGCACCCTCAAATCATCATTGAATCAATGTCCTGAGCACATCTTCTTTGCCCACAACGCCCACGACTTTGCCGTCCTGAACCACGGGAATGGTATGAAAATGCTTTTCAACCATCATGGCTGCAATGTCACTGACCGGTGTATCCGGTGTTACGGTGGTAGGATCCGGGACCATAGCCTGGGCCACGGTGCCGGCAGCTATTTTTTTCATCTCCTGTTCCAGTTTCTTAGATGAAGACAAGGGAATAATGCCGTCCAGAAAGGTTAGTATGGGGGGTAAAGAGATGGTTTTCTGCTGGAAAATAAGATCGCTCTGGCACAGGATCCCTTTCAGTGTGCCCTGCCCATCCACCACGGGGACCCCATTAATGTGATTGTTTAACAAAAGTTCTACGGCCCGGGAGATATCGGTCTCCGGGGTTATTGTGATGACGTCTTTTGCCATGATATCTTTAGCTGTTTTCATTTTTGATCTCCCTGGATAAATGGTTAAAGGAGAGCTGAAAATCTACGCCTTCCCTTATTTTATACACCCTTAACAACAGATTCGCAATGCGGGAACCCGCCTTTCTTGTAACGAAATTAAGATATTTGAAGAATATCCTGACTCTCCTCCGGATGGCAAGAAAGAAAATGATACCAAATTTTAATTATTAGAGGCACCCATAAATAAAAGACAGGAATCAGGTCCAAGTCTCAGACGGGAAAAGGGTCTCAGCATATCATCGGGCAGGTCAAGGTACACAATGGCGGCAGGGTCATCTCCCAAGGATTTACAGGCCAAATCAATGCGCCTGCGCAATGTTCCAAAATCATTTTGAGACAAAAAATCGGTCAGGGCCTCGATCATCTCTTCTGTTTCCTGATCCGGCGATTTCAAGCACTGCCGGACCAGGTGTTCGAGTTTCAGACGGGCCGCCGTCCGGATGCAGTGGCGGCTCAAATCGAGGTATATTTCCATAAACACTAACCGTTTTTCACCATGTTGCCCATATAGTTATCCAAAGCGGCCTGGATGGTTCGGGCGGCCAGGGTCGTGCAATGCAGATCCTCTTCCGGCAGCCGGCCAACGGCGGCAAGCACATCGTCTGCGGTGATATCGGTCAATTCCTCCGGGGTTTTGCCCAGGGTGAGTTCCGCGGCAAAGGAACCGCTGACCATGGAAGAGGCGCACCCATCCGTAAAATAGGATGCATCAGCCACCCGGCTCTCTTTAAATTTCAGATAGATTTCCATGGTATCCCCGCACTCACCGGTTATCCGGCCCCATCCATCAGGATTTTCCATCCGGCCGTTGTGCTTGGGATTTCTCCAGCGGTGAAACCCTTTTTCACCCAGGGCCTGTTTTGCCTCATCAAATATCTCTTCCTGAAGCTTGTCCAGAAATGCGTCAAGATTGCTCACTATTTCATCCTTTCAGCTTGGTATTTGAACAAAAAGCCACCCGTCTGCGCAACCTTTTGTCCAACAACGAATTTTTATCGCTCACAGTTTGTCATAAACCGGCACGGTTGTCATCTTTTGTGAACAAAAAAATTACCCGGAAAAGAGCCGTCTTTGCCCGTATTGAAACCGGCACGGATAAACAGGCCTTTGCGGACATCCCTTTTTTTGCAAATGCGGTAAAAACGACCGGTATAAACGGAAAAAACCTTCCCGGCTGTTCACACAAAGACAGATAACACGCTGCAAATGAACACAATTTTAAAAGGCATGGTTTATGCTTGTTTTTATTATAATCGTGTAATGGCGCAGTCCGTTTTTTAACCATTTGACAGGGAGAGGCCAATGCTCCGGAAAATACTGCCGGCCGCAGGTATTATCGTGTTTATATTGCTGTCCGGAACCGTATCCGAACTATCGTCCGTTGTTTTGAACATTAAAAGCAACCTGATTATCCTTACCGGGGCATTTGCCTGCGCCCTGGTGTCGTATCCTTTTCGCCTGTTTTCAGATCTTTGCGTTAATATCCGCAAGGCATTTTCCGATGAGAAAACAGACCCGGACGTCCTCATAAAACAAATTGAGGTCTTGGCGGCAATCCGACGCCGGGACGGAAGAGTTGTACTGGATGAAAAATCCCGGAACATTGACAATCCTTTTCTGAAAATGGGGATTGAAATGGTTGCGGACGGATTTGACAGATACACGATATTTAAAACCCTTGAGCGCAGATACGACAATTTTCTGCAGGCCCGGCGATCCCAGGCCGACCTGATCAATACCCTTATAAAATTGATGCCGGTATTTGGTTTTGTGGGCACCATCATCGGCCTGATCAATGTATTGGGCAACATGGGATCCCCGGAACTCATCGGCAAAGGTGTGGCCACCGCCTTGCTGACTACGTTTTACGGTCTTTTATATGCCAATATTGTGTTTCTTCCCATTGCCAAAAAATTGACGGAAAAGACAAGACATGACGCCATGGAACTATCACTGATCATTGAAGGGATACTGGATATTGCGAACAAAACCAATGCCAAGGCCATCGGGTACCGTTTAAGATATTGTATCGGGGATTATTTCCAGGATGACTGGACCGTGGCCCGGAAACCCCGGTCACTTTCCATGGGACTGCCCCGGCTTCACCCCGCCCCTGAAAAACACGACCCCATGGCAGGCTGATATCCATGGCTGTTTCAAACAACCTTATATCGGAACTTGAACTTTCTGAATTAAAACGGCTTCGCCTGAAACGCCAAAGCCTTTTTGAAAAATGTGAACCCGAAGAGTCGGGTCTGTGGACAATGTTGGATATCATGACCCTGATTCTGGCCTTTTTTATCATGTTATACAGCAGTCAGGCCCATATGCCCCAGGCCCTAAAAACAACGCATATTACCAATCAAGTTCACCAGCCCGTTGGGACGGTTAACACACCAATCAAACCAGAAAAAGAAATGGTCGAATCCGAACTGGACCTTCTCAACATTGAAGACCGGCTGAACCAGGTCATGGAAAAAGCAAATATTTCAAATTATTCTGTTAAAGTTGCAAAGAACAGACTCATTTTGACCCTAGGTGAAGATATTAGTTTTTCTTCCGGCCAAGCCGGCCTGCTGGCTTACATCAAGCCCGCATTAAAGGATATGGCATCCTTTTTCATTACAGAGCCCGGTTACAGAATTATTGTTGCCGGCCATACGGACAATACCCCCATTCATACGGCTCAATTCCCCTCCAACTTGGAGCTGTCCGCGGCAAGGGCAGTGAGTGTTGCAAAATTTTTAATTGCGTGCCGGGTGGCCCCGGAGCGGATTAGTGTTGAAGGCTTTGGGCAGTACCGGCCTATTGGGGACAACACGCATGTTCTGGGCAGAGAAGCCAACCGGCGCGTGGAGATATCCCTGGTTAAAAAATCAGCCGGCCGACCTGGAAGGCCAGGGTGCCCATAACAATGGAATTTATAAAATACCAGGCCAGGGCCCCGGCCGTCCATGCCCTGGACCGGGTTTCGTTGTAGATGGCGGCCAGGGTTCCCATGCAGGGCAGGGAAAAGAATATGGCAAAGACAAATCCCAGGGCGCTGGCCCGGGAGATCTCGGCTGTGGCAAGGAACCCGGCAAACTGGGTCTTGAGGGTCATCACCAGGGAGGGATCCATGTAAAGGCCTTCCACGGCGGTACGGGCGGAGCTGCCTGCCCCGTAGATGACGGCCATGGCCCCCAGGGTGGCTTCCTTTGAACTGAATGCCACAAGAAAGGTGAGCAGCAGGCGCCAGTCCATGCCCATGGTCCGGCCCAGGGGTTCCAGGGCCCGGCCCAGGCCGGCCAGGTAACTGGTTTCGATGCGGCCGTCGGGGTAATAAACCCCTGCCCAGGTTAAAAATGCAGCCGCCACGATGAGCCAGAATCCCTGGCCCAAAAAGGCCTTGACCCGGGTCATTGTATTGATGCGTATGGTCGTAAAATTGGGCCGGTGGTAGGGGGGCAGTTCCATGACAAGACCGTGGTCCCTTCCCCGGACCAGGATCCGGCGCAACACAAACGAGGCGAGCACCAACTGGCAGACAAGGATAAGGAAAAGGGCGGCAAAGACCAGGGGGGTCAGGGGGCCGAAAAAGACCGTGCACACAAAGGTGACCACCACCAGCAGGCCCTTGCAGGGAATGAGGGGGGCCAAAAGAATGGTGATCAGCCGCTGGCGCCAGCCGTCCACCACCCGGGTCCCGCTGACCGCCATGATATTGCAGACAAACCCCATGCACAGGGGGATGAATGCCTTGCCCTGGAGCCCCAGCCGGCGCATGAACCGGTGGAAGATCACCGCCAGCCTGGACAGGTATCCGATATCCTCCAAAATCCCGATAACCAGGCAGACCCCGGCAATAAAGGCGGCCACGCATGTGGCCACCCCCAGGCCGGTGAGCATGCCGTCGCAGACCATGGAAATGAGCCAATCCGGGGCCAGATCCCGGAAAAAATGCCTGATGGGAACGGGCAGCATCAACAGCCCCAGCCCCAGGACCATGGGGGGCAGGCAGACAATATAGGCCAGAACGGCGGCCAGGGCCAGGGCGGCCACGGCAATGAACTTGCCCCAGACCGGATGGAGGGCCCACCGGTCAAATCGGCCAAGCCCGGCATCCCGGGCATGGTTGCGGCCAGTGGTCCCTGCCCGGTCCAGGACGGCCTCGATCCACTGGTACCGGACCCTGGACACCCGGATCTGGGGATCATCAATATCCCTGACCAGGGATCTGATCCCGTCTGCCTGTTCCGGGGCAGTATCCAGGATTTCCCAGGCATGGCTGTCCTGTTCAATGAGCTTGGCAGCCATCCACTCTTCATTGTACGGCCGGGGAACCCAGCCCCGGACCGCCCGGCAGACCCCGGCATGGATCTCGCCGAGACCGGCCCTGAAATCCGGTCCCCGGCCCGGGCCGGGAACCGGATTTCGGACCACGTCCCGGACCACCGATATTAACCGGTCCACCCCCATGCCCCTGGATGCTGCCGTGGCCACCACCGGAGCCCCAAGGGCTGCGGCCAGTTTCCCTTCATCCACGGGTTTTCCGTTTTTTTCGGCCACATCCACCATGTTCAGGGCCACCACCACCCGCACCGGCAGGGCAAGGACCTCGGCGGCCATGTAAAGGGACCGCTCCAACTGAGAGGCGTCCACCACCACGACCACGGCATCTGCCGCCCTCCCTATTAAAAACTCACGGGTGATGGTCTCTTCAAGGGATCCGGCGGTCAGCCCGTAGGTGCCGGGCAGGTCCGTCACCCGGCACCTGCGGCCGTCCAGGGAGAAATCCCCCTCTTTTCTGGCCACGGTTTTACCGGGCCAGTTGCCCACATGCTGGGCCAGGCCGGTCAGACGGTTGAACAGGGTGGATTTTCCGGTGTTGGGCTGGCCTGCCAGGGAAATGTGCAAACAAGGGGTATTGGACTCACCCATGGCTGGCCTCCGGATTCACTGTCTTCACATTTACGGCGGCCGCCTCCCTGCGGCCCAGGGCCACCAGGGTATCCCGCAACCGGACCAGCACCGGCCCATAACCCCGGTTGTCCACCACGACCAGCCTTGTGCCGGGCATGAACCCGAAGGTGCAGACCCGGTTCCTGTATGCCCCGGATCCGTTGATCCCGGTAATCTTAGCCCGGCTGCCTGCCTTAAGCTGCACCAATGTCTCCATGGATATCCTCCTTAAAACCGGCCTTCAAGGGTGATGCCGAAGGTGGCCGGATCACCGGCCCTGCCGTAACGGGTGCCGGACATTTCAAAGGCCCGGGTGGCATAGGTTTTATCAAATATGTTTTTACCCCAGAAATAGAGCTGGACATGTTCCCATTCCCAGCCGACCTTGGCGTTGACCACCTCGTAGGCCGGCTCCTTCCAGGTGTTGGCCGCGTCATAATAGGCCTCACCCACCCCTTGGATGCCCGCCCGGGCAAAAAGGCCCGCGCTGTGGCGATAGGTGGCCGAGACATGGAAATTATAGGCCGGCACATTGGGAATCCGTTTTCCCCCGTAATCCACGGTGCCGATCTTTGCATGGGTGACCGGATCCAAAAGGTCGTCGGTATATTGGTCAAACCTGCCCCGGACCACGCCGATGCCGCCCTTAAATTCAAGGCCGGGTACGGGAACGGCAGTGGCCTCGACTTCAAAGCCCCTGCTTGTGGATTTTCCGGAATTTTTGGTAATGGCCTGGGGATACCGCTGCTGTTCCACCTGCTGGTCAGTCCAGTCAATATGGAACACGGAGAGGTTGAGGATCAGCCGGTCATCCCACCAGGCGGTCTTGGCCCCCAGTTCGTAATTGACCGTATATTCCGGGTCATAGGCCATCTCCCCGGAAGGGGCCAGGGAGTTGAACCCGCCGCTCTTGTACCCCCGGGATACCGAGGCATAGACCATCATGCCCGGCCTGAAGGTATAATTGGCAAAAATTTTGGGCAAAAAGGCGTCCCAGTTGTCCGAGGTGTTTACGGCGCTGGGGGCCATGCCCCAGGCGGTGAGATCCGGACCATAGTACTGCCGGGAGGAAAAATCCTTTTTCTCGTGGTCATACCGGAGGCCGGCCCCCACCTTGATCTTTTGGGTCAGATTCAGACCTGCCTGGCCGAAAAAGGCATAGCCCTGGGTATCGGTTTGGCTGTCACGGATAAATGAAAAAGGAGGTATGGCCGGATAGGGGGCCGGCAGGGGGGTTGACGCCCGGGTCTCGACATCTGCCAGCAGGCGTTTGTCCTGGTTGAAATAATAGAGGCCGCCCAGCCACTCCAGCGCCCTGCCGTCATCCCTGGATGCCACCCGGATCTCCTGGCTGAACCGGTCGTATTCCCCCCTGCTGGACAGGCGCATCAGGTCCGCAGCCGTGAAATCCATATCGTTTTTTTCAACACTCTCCTCTTTGCCCAGGGCAGTGATGGACGTGATATCCACACGGCTGCCCCGGTATGCCAGGCGCAGACTCTGGTCGGATCCGTCATAGGCGTTTACCCCGGCATAATCCACACTCACCCTGTGGGGATCATTCCGGACAGTGTCCAGTTCTGCAAAAGAGGCATTACCGTCCCTGAACCGCATGGCCCTGGCATTGAGCCGGATGTTCCATTGATCCGTGGGGGTCCATATGGCAGAGATCCTGCCGGACCGGTCGTCAATCTCGTCAACGGCGTCGTCATTGGCATGGGTATTGAAAAAATAACCGTCCGACGCCAGGGTGCGGCCTGAGGCCCTCAGATAAAAGGTATCATCCACCACGGGGATTGAAAGGGCTGCGGACATGGACCGGGTGTTGTAATTGCCGGCCTCGGCCTGCACCGTTCCTTCAAAAATATCCGACGGTGCCTTGGAAACGATATTGATGACCCCGGCCTCGGTATTCCGCCCGTAAAGGGTACCCTGGGGCCCCCGAAGCACCTCGATCCTCTCCACATCCAGAAGGTGGGTGTCAAAATTGGAATAAAACACATCATCCACGTAAAACCCCACGGTGGGTTCCCCGCCCATCCAGCCGGTAATCCCCCGGATGGACAAAAAACCTGCCATGGAGTGGTTACCGGTCTTCACCATGTGCAGGTTGGGCACCTGGCGGATAAAATCCTCTGTTTCCCGGATGTCGCCGTCGGAGACATCCATATCGGAAAGAGAGGTGATGCCCGTCCCCAGTTCCTGGATATTGGTCTCCCTCTTGTCGGCGGTGACGATTAAGGTTTCCACCCTGGCCTGTTCAGGCACATCCGACCCGAAGGCCGTTCCCGGCGCCAGAAGCAGCAAGGCGGCTGCTGTTCCCATAATACTTGCCTTGAATCCTTTTTGCATACATGCCCTCTTATCTGAATAATTAATCAGTCGGCCGGGGCCCGGCGTCCTCTTTTTGACAGACCGGCACTCTCCGAAGGCATAGGTGTATGCCAAAGGCAAAGGAAAAAATAGAAGGAAAGGAAAACAAAATTGTAAATCCGGAAGTTATACGGAAGGGGCCGTGCCGATACTGCCCCCCCGGGGTATGGGCGCTACCGGCCTGCCAGGCCCCTGAGGAATCCGCCCGGGGTGATGCCGTAAAATTTAACAAATTCACGGATAAAATGGGAGGCATCGCTGAACCCGAAGTGATGGGCGGTCTGGGTGATATTCATCTGCCCTTGCTCCAGAACCGTCCTGGCCCGGGACATCCGTTCCTGCCGGAACAGGGTGTAGACCGGGGTGCCGAACATCTGGACAAAGCCTTTTTTCAACTTGGTGGTATTGATGCCCACCTGCCGGGCCAGGTCCGGGATGGCCGTCGGGGTATCCATTCTGGACAAAAGCAGCGTCCTGGCCTGGCGGAGCCTGTCCCGGTCGCCGGCAGATAGTTTCACCGGTGCCGGCCCTGATCCGGACCCGGAAAATCCGGCCAGCCGGACGGCCACCAGCTCCATGGCCTTGCTTTCCAGGTACAGGCGCCTTGGGGCCCCCTGGTAAGGACAGTTCATGATCTGGCGGATGACCATCTCCATGGCCGGCGTGATCCTGCCCGGATAATGAAAGGCATGACTAAGGCGCCCGGACATGACCCCTTTGAGCTTTTCCGGCAGCCGGCCGCCCTCTTCTTCCACCACCTGTTCCAGGAGTGCCGGCGGCATATAAATATTGAGGGCCGACACGGCTTCACCGCCCTTGATCCGGACCCGGCAGGCGGTGCCGGGGAAATAGGAGACCAGGCTCACGGCCGGTCCCACATCCACCTCCCCTGTCCGGCCCCGGCCCGTGGGAACAAATGCCCGGCCCCGTCCCGAAAGATGGAAGGAAAACTCCAGGACAGGCTCATCAATGGTCGCATCCCTGATCTGGTCCGATTGGGGAAAGAAGCCGAGCCGGGTCATGGTCATGCCCGAAAACAGGGCCAGGGGGGTGGGGCATCCAAGGGAATCCGGATCCCCTGAGAACGATACCGGGCCGTTTTCCGTGTGTCCGCCCGGGGAAATTGCCTGGTTCGGGTCCGACAGGATTTGAAATCTCATTGTTTTGCAACCCTCCTTTTAGTTTGGAAAAACCGCCAAAGTGAACTATAAAAACACGATTGTTTGTCAAGCCCGGCCGGGGAGCTTCAGGGTTTATCCCCGGGGCCAGTTCGCCTTGTTTTAAGTCGTTGTATTTCTCTGCCTGGCCCATTCCCTGGGGGAGAGGCCGAATCGATCCCTGAAAGCCTTTGTGAAATGACTCGGGCTGGCATAGCCCACGCGTATTGAGGCCTGGGTGACATTACACCGCCCCTCTTCCATAAGCGTCCTGGCACGGTCCAGTCGGACGGTTCTCAGGTATTCAAAGGGGAGGATACCCAGGCAGGATTTAAATTCCGCCACCAGGAGGTTGTGGTTGAGGCCCACCCGGCGGGCCAGTTCCCTTGCCCCGGGGGGGCGCTCCATCTCCTTTTTGAGAATGCGGCATGCCCGGGCCACCCGTTTTCCTGCACACTGCCGGTCCGCCGACGGGTTACCGGCCAGATGGCCCAGTTGTCTGAGATGGAGGGAGAGGCATTCCAGGGTCTTGGCTTTTAAATAGAGGGGGTCCCGGTTCTGTGTGGTGGCCGCTGCCATGGCTTCCCCGGCAGCCAGTTTCAAGTCCAGATCAAGGCTTGCCAGGGGGGAAAGATATGTTTTCTTACGGGCATTGGATCGAATCTTTCCCAGCATCTCCAACACTTGCTGCCGGGTTTGGCCGGTGAGCCGCGAAAAGGTGTCCGGGGCGAGCCCCACCGTCATGGTCCTTACGGTCCTGTTCCGTAGAATCTCCATGGATGTTGTGGGGTATTCGCACAGCTCGATTCCGGAAAGGCGTTCTATAATCATTTTCCCCGGCCAGGTCTCTGCAATGCCCCTGACGCCGGACAGGCAGGTATAGAAAAAAAGGCCCGGCATTTGGATGGGGTCCCGTTGTATCCTGGCCGATCCATTGCCGTGGATCCTGAAATCCTGCAGGTGAAGGCTGAGCCCCCCGGACAGTTCAACGGATTTTACCAGGCAGCCCCGGCCGTGGCGCGGGGTCACATTCAAGGGTTCCCGGGCCAGACCGTACCCGGGGGAAGGGTGGCCGGTAAGGTGTTCCATTTTCAGCGCATTCATACCGTTCATAAAAGGCCCCGTTTCTTATCTGGAAAATGTCGGGAGAACCTATCCAATGCAGATGGGGATGTCAATAGTTCTGCAAAACAAATCTTTTTTATCAAATCAAACAAAAAGTGATCAAACATAAAAATTAGTGGACCGATCGCAGGTTTTTCCGCCCAGGATGGTATAGGATCTCTTGCCGGTTAACCAAATAGAATTAGCCACATCAAACATAGAGACGTTTTAAGGAAAGGAAAAACAAATGAAAGGTATGAAGCAGGTTGTCCTTGTTCTGGGGGGACTATTGATAGGATTCGGATCCGCAGTGGCGAAAGAAACGGCCCCCCCCGGCGGGCCGGTCGCCCGAAGCCAGGCTGGACACGATTACAGTAACAGCCCAGAAAAGGGAGGAGGATGTGCAAAAGGTACCGGCATCGGTGTCTGTGCTTTCCGATCTTGCCATTGAGGATGCCGGCATCACCTCCACCCGGGATATCCAGTCCAAGGTGCCCAATATGAAAACCGCCCACTCCGGTTCCCGGGGATATTTCAGCCGGATCAGCATCCGGGGCATGTCAAATACCGGGATCGGGGATCCGGCAGTTGCCCTGTATATCGACGACATCCCCTATTCGGATCTGTTTATTTTTAATACCCCGCTGTACGATATCGAGCGCATTGAAGTGCTCAAGGGGCCCCAGGGAACCCTTTACGGTAAAAATACCGAGGCCGGGGCCATCAGCATTGTCACCAAGCGTGCCGGTAATGATTTTGAGGCCAGGGTCGGTGCAGAAGCCGGGGATTATGATTTTTACACCCTCAAGGGGCACCTGAACACCCCCATTGTAAAAGATAAATTATTTTTCCGGCTCTCGGCCCTGAAGTCGGAGCGGGACGGTTATATCGACAACGTGTATAATGGCGGGCAGATCGACAAACATGATACGGCTTCAGGCCGCGGGAGCCTGGTTTTCACCCCCAACGAGCGGCTGGACGTAAATCTGAGCCTGGCCACGGCCCGGCTGAACGACGGGGGATTCCCCATGGTGCCCAAGGACAAGGAGATTTACCGGAACGCCGCCGGCCTTTCGTCCCTGGGAAAATTTCAGGCAGCGGTGAATCACGAGGGAAAAAGCATCACCGAGGACGATCTTGCGGCCCTGCGGATCAAATATGGACTGGGCAACATGGACCTGGTGTCCATAACCGGATACCGGAGCAATGACAACGATTTAACCCTGGACGGTGATTTCACCCCCAAACAGTTAACCGTTGGATTCAACACCAGAAAATCCCATGCACTGACCCAGGAACTTCGGGTGATGTCCAAGCCGGATGAGCGTTTCAAATGGCTGGGCGGACTGTTTTACAGCGATGAAACCGTGGACAACAAAACCGGATACCGGCTTGATGAAACATATGCCAGGATGCAGGGGCTCCCCCTGTATGCTGAAGATGCCATGATTGCGACACTGGACAACAAGGATGCGGCGGTTTTTGGCCAAGCCGCCTTGAGGTTTTTTGACGACGCCTTCGGCGTTACGGCGGGGCTGCGCTACGACCGGTCCCACCGGCATATGGACCGGTCCCATACCTTTATGGGCAAAGACAATGTTCCCCCGGTCAACGGCATGGAGAGAACCGACTCAAAATTCCTGCCCAAGCTGGCTCTGGATTACGGATTCACGGAAGCTGTCACCGGCTATGCCAGTTATGCCAGGGGATACAAGGCCGGCGGGTTTTCCTATGCCGTGGACGATGCAGACCTTGCCAAGTACAATCCGGAAACGGCAGATGCCTTTGAGATCGGTGTGAAAAGCGAGTTCCCGGAACTGGGGCTCAGGATTAACCTGGCCGCCTTCTATTCCAAAATACAGGACTACCAGGACAGGGTCCAGATCAATCCCATGGCCATTGTTCAGGCCAATGCCACCCAGGTGGACAGCTATGGGGCCGAGATGGAAGCGGCCTGGCGCATCAGCCCGGCCCTGACCCTGGACACGGTATTCGGGTACACCCATGCCGAGTACGGAGACTATATGGATCCCATGACAGGGGAAAACTATAAGGGCAGGCGCGTCAGCCTCATTCCCGAATATGACCTGGCCCTAGGGCTCCAGTACCGGAATGCATTAGGGATAATGGGCCGTGTGGACCTTCACCATGCGGGGACATCCTGGCTGGACCGCGGTAATTCCGCCGAGCAGAAGCCCTATACCACCCTTAATGTGAAACTGGGATACGAAAGGGAAACCTGGGATGTATATCTGGCCGTAAACAATATTACGGATGAGGAATATTTCCTGGATGCCTTTAAAACCCGGGATGCAGGGTATATGGGGACGGTGGGTGACCCCAGAACCATCCGAATCATGGCCAATATCCGGTTTTAACGACCCGATTTTAATGCTCAGGCCGGGAACCAAACGGGTTTGCAGCAGGCTGCATCCATATAACAGCCACGGGCTGACCTGACATATCAGCTGCCAGGCTCAGCCC
>JAKSBO010000414.1 GCA_022361095.1 Desulfobacterales bacterium
ACCTATGTGGGGGCCATGCCGGGCCGGATCATCCAGCATTTAAGAACAGCCGGGGAAAAGAACCCCGTTTTCATGCTGGATGAAATTGATAAGGTCAACTCCTCATACCACGGAGACCCCTCATCCGCCCTGCTTGAAGTCCTTGATCCGGAGCAGAACCAGCATTTTGTCGATCACTACCTGGATGTCCCCTTTGATTTATCCGATGTCATGTTTCTGACCACAGCCAATGTACTGCACACCATTCCACCGCCGCTGCGGGACAGAATGGAGATTCTGGAGCTCACCGGGTATACCCAGGAGGAAAAACTCAAAATTGCCACCCGGTATATCATCCCCAAACAGCGTGAAGCCAACGGCATTAACTCCGGCCAGATCAAAATTACCCCGGGAGCGGTCAAACAGATTATTTCCGGATATACCAGGGAATCAGGCCTGCGCAACCTGGAACGTCAGATCGGGGCCATATGCCGGGGGGTTGCCGCTAAAATAGCCGAAGACCAGGTGGAACATCTGACCATCGGGCGAAAGGAACTCCCCGGATACCTGGGCCCCATCCAGAATATGCCTGATATGGCCGCCCACATTAAAGTACCGGGCGTGGCCGTGGGGCTTGCCTGGACTGCCGTGGGAGGCGAGGTGCTTTTTGTGGAAGCCGTGGCCATGAAAGGCAGCAAAGGGCTGACGCTCACCGGGCAGCTCGGGGATGTCATGAAGGAATCCGCATCCACGGCCCTGAGCTTTATCCGGTCCAATGCCGGCCGCCTGGCCGTGGACGACACCTTTTTTGAGACCCATGATATCCACATCCATGTGCCCGAAGGGTCTATCCCCAAGGACGGCCCCTCTGCCGGGGTGACCATGCTGACCGCCCTGGCCTCCCTGATCACCCAAAAAAAAGTAAAATCCCGGCTGGCCATGACCGGAGAGATTACCCTCAGGGGTGAAGTTCTGCCTGTGGGAGGCATCAAGGATAAAGTCATTGCAGCACACAGGGCCGGCATCCGCTCTCTGATTCTGCCGCTGTGGAATGAAAAAGACATGGAAGATGTACCCGAGCACATCAAATCCACCATGACCTTCTATTTTACCGATAAAATGAAAGAGGTGCTTGATACCGCCCTGGAATAAAAAATGATATTTTCTATGAATTATACGACCCGGACATTCATGCCGGCCCTTATTTTCTGCCTTGCCGTTGCCGTTTCCGGATGCGGGGCCGGAAAATATGATTCAGGGCCCAGCAAATCCAATGACAAACGGTACCACGGCACCAAAGCCACCCAACGCCCATATCGCATTGCAGGAAAACGGTACTACCCCATGGCCTCGGCCAAAGGGTATGTGGAAAAAGGGCGCGCCTCCTGGTATGGTAAAAAGTTCCACGGACGAAAAACATCCAATGGTGAAACTTACAACATGTACGCCATGACCGCAGCCCACAAAACCCTTCCCATGAACACATGGGTCAGGGTTGACAACCTGGAAAACGGCAGAAACGTCACGGTGCGCATCAATGACCGGGGACCTTTTGTGGCCGGCAGGATCATCGACCTGTCATATACGGCTGCCAATCGCCTGGGGATCGTGGGGCCGGGTACGGCCCGGGTAAAGGTGACGGCCCTTGGAAAGGCAACCGCCTATTCCAAAAAAAGCCACACCCCTGTAAACTTTAAACCCGTGGATTACTGGAAAGGCAATTTTACGGTGCAGGTGGGGGCCTTCAAGGTGCGGAGCAATGCGGAAAAGTACCGGATCAAATTGTCTAAAAACTATCTGAACGCCCATGTTGTTCCCTATGTGGATTACCGGGGAGCGTTTCACCGGGTGAGAATCGGAAAATTCAACAACCTTGATGATGCCGTCGCGTTCAGCGAAAGATTGGTGGCCCGGGAAGGCTTTCACCACGCCTTTGCCGTAGCCGAGTAGTTGGTGTTTGAACGAAAAGTCAGCCACCTGCGGCGTTGCAGAACAATTTAAAATCCTCACATACATTAGTATGCTCCGGTTTTAAATTGTTCTGCGCCTTGCATCTGGCTAACTTTTCGTCCAAACACGGTTTTTGGTTCAGACATGAGTAGGAAAGATTAAAAACTAATGACGGAATATACTGTTTTTCTGGATCGGGACGGTGTGATCAACCACGATTCCGATGCCTATATCAAACACCCGGACGAATTTTATTTCATCGCAAAAAGCCCGGATGCCATTGCCTTTTTAAACGCCAAAGGATTTCAAGTCATTCTGATCACCAACCAATCGGCTGTGGGGCGGGGCATGATATCCGGATCAACCCTTGATGCCGTTTTTAAAAAAATGAACCACGGGGTGGAACAGGCCGGTGGCCGGATCAAGGACATATTTTTCTGTCCCCATACACCGGACCAGGGATGCGACTGCCGAAAACCCGAACCCGGAATGATTCTCCAGGCCGCGAAACGCCATAACATCGATTTAAAAAAATCCATTATGATAGGAGATTCAGCCAAAGATATTGAGTGCGGCAAAAGCGCCGGGTGTGCCCAAACGATACTGGTTAAGACCGGAAACGGGAAAAAGGCCATGGCCGTATTGACGAAAAAAGGCATTGCCCCTGATTTTTTTGCCAAGGATCTTTACGCAGCAGCCTGTTGGATAACCGCCAACTTCCCTTTCGATAATATGGATTCATGATCACCATCAACGGAACCTTGTCCCGGATTACATTCCAGAACCCGGAAAATCATTACACCGTCTGCCGTGTGGCAGTGCCCAAAGTGGCCGATGCCATCACCGTGGTCGGTCATCTGCCCGGTGTGGCCCAGGGCGAACGGCTCAAGCTCAAAGGGACATGGACCAGCCACCCGAAATACGGAGAACAGTTTAAAGCCGCCTCCTTTGAGGTCACCCTGCCTTCATCCTTGACAGGTATTCGAAAATACCTGAGTTCCGGCATCATTCCCGGTATCAGCCGGGAACTGGCCGACAGGATCGTGGATACCCTTGGGGAACAGACTTTGGCAATCATTGAAAATGAACCCGGCCGGCTTCTTGATGTATACGGCATCGGCAAGGCCAAACAGAAAATGATTGAAACGGCCTGGAATACCCACCATTCGGTACGGCGGGTCATGGCGGTGCTGCAAGGCACTTGCATTGATTCGGCCAAGGCCGCAGTGATCCTTAAAACATACGGCGACCAAGCTCTGGAGGTGTTGACCCAGGATACCTTTCGCATTGCCCGGGAGATTCCTGACATCGGCTTTGCCGCCGTGGATGAGCTGGCCCGGCAGCTTGACACGAAATACCGGGCAGAAGAACGGCTTAAAGCCTGCCTGGTCTGCCGCCTGATGGATCTGGAGCAGGACGGCCATCTGTTTGAAGACAAAGCGGATTTGCTGCAGGCCGGAGCCCAGAGAACAGGGGAACCCGAGGATCAGCTTTTAGATGCGCTTGGGGATCTGGAAAAGACCAACGAGGTCGTAGTTGAAAAGGGCAGGGTGTACCTTGCGGCTTTGCATAAGGCCGAGGCCGGGATTGCCCGGCGGATCAAAGCGCTTTTATCCATGCCCAATCCTGATTTTCACATTGATGAAGACGCCATCCAGAACCAGGTACTCTCTGCCATGGCCGTTCAGTTGTCCCAGGAGCAGCTGGATGTGGTGACCCGGATTATGGGGCAGAAAATTTCCATCATCACCGGCGGTCCCGGCACAGGGAAAACCACATTGATAAAGGCGCTGTGCGTTGTATTCAAAACCCTCCGCCTGAAGGTGGTGCTTTCCGCACCCACCGGGCGGGCGGCCCGGCGGCTCTCCGAAGTGACCGGACGAAAAGCCAAAACCCTTCACAAACTCCTGGGATATAACCAGGAGACCGACACCTTTGAACATGATTTCACCAATCCTTTGGACCTGGACCTTCTGGTGGCGGATGAAGCCTCCATGGTGGACACCCAGCTCATGTACCGTCTGGCTGAGGCCCTGCCTGCCGGTGCCGGTCTGATTCTGGTGGGGGACACCTTTCAGTTACCCTCTGTGGGGCCGGGAAATGTATTGTCGGATATTATTGATTCGGCACAGGTGGCCGTGTTTGCCCTGACCCAGATTTTCCGACAGGCCCGGAAAAGCCCCATTGTCATGCATGCCCACAGTATCCGGAACGGACAGATGCCGGAAATCAAATCGGCAACACCGAACCGGCCCTCCCAGTTTTATTTTATTGAAACCGGCACCCCGGCCCGTGTGGCGGATACCATCTGCGAGCTGTGCCGCCAAAGAATTCCAAAGGCCTTTCCCAACATCAGCGAAACCCAGGTGCTGACCCCCATGCACCGGGGAGAGGCCGGCACCATCAGCCTGAACCAGCGGCTCCAGGCCGTTTTAAATGACGCACCCGGCGGAATTGAGTCCCATGGACACATCTTTAAAACCGGTGATAAGGTCATGCACCTGAAAAATAATTATGACAAAGAGGTGTTCAACGGAGATATCGGCCGGGTGATCGAGGCGGACAAATCCGCAGGCCAGGTGCTTGTGGATTATGACGGCAGGGTCGTTACCTATGATGTACCGGAACTTGACGAACTGACCCTGGCCTATGCGATCTCGGTTCACAAATCCCAGGGTTCGGAATATGATGCGGTGATCATTGCCCTGACCTCCGCCCATTTTCCGCTTCTGCAAAGGAATCTGCTCTACACGGCCATGACCCGGGGAAAATTTCTTGTCATTATTGTGGGATCCACCCAGGCCTTTAAAAGGGCCTTTGACAATAACAGGACCGCTTTACGGCGGTCCGGACTGAAAGACCGTCTAAGAGCCGGTTTAAAAACAGAGGCATCGGAGACAATCTCTTAAAAGTGAGATTGTGCTCTGCTTCCCTGATTTTTCAAGCAGGCTTGAAAGGAAACCTTATGAAAAAACTATTGATCGTTTTAATCTGCCTGGCGGTGGTGTGTGCCGCCGGCCTGCCCATTGCCGGCGGCATCATCATGGAACAAACGATAAAAGCGGCTGTTGAGGATCAGAACAAAAAAGCTGCCGAGACCGGTGCAGCCCCTACCGTCAAAATTCTTGAATACGATCGGGGCCTGTTTTCCTCCCGGGTAACGTGGCGCATTGAAAATCCCGGCGCTTTTCCCGGCAGCGATATGGCGCAACTGGTGCTGGAAAGCCAAGGGAAACACGGATTTTTTGGTGTAACCTCTCAAACAAATCTTCGAGAAAACCCCGGATACATGCAATGGGTGAACACTGATTTAAACGGCAAAGATCCCTTGTCCATTCAGACCCGGTTTTCCCTGAGCGGCACCGTGGGGTCCACAATACAAATGAACGCCTTTTCCATTGAAGAGAAGGGGAAAAAAATTGATATTCATGCCCTGAATTTTGATATTTCCTCAGACAGCGGATTTGAGGCCATGGATGCAAAAGGTGAATGGCAAGGTTTGTCCCAAGGGGAAGAACTTATTATGGGGCCCGTAACGTTTACATCTGATATACATCAGCTCACGGACATGATCTGGACCGGAAAAAATACATTTTCAATGGCCCGGCTAAAAATAAATGACGGAAAATCAGACCCTGTAAATCTTTCCGGACTCAGCTTCAATGTCGGCACAAATGCATCCGAAGATAAAAAAACAGTGACCATGGTCACGGATTTTCATGTGGACAGCATTGAAATCGGGGGCAAACAGTTGTCTGATTGGGCGGCCACTTTTAAGTTAAAACAGATCGATACGGCATCCTTGGATCAGGGCATCGTCCTCTATTCAGACATGATGGCCAAAGCAGGCCGGCGTCTCGAAAAAACAGGGGGGGAACCCGATGATTTCCAGACAATATTAAAAGAGGAAGCGGCCAGAAACATGCCCCAACTGATGTCTGCGCTCAATGGATTGCTGAAAAAGGGTCTGGGCATAGAAATCGCAGACCTGTATATCGCCCTGCCCGAGGGCAAAGTGGCCGGCAGCCTGGACCTCAACCTGAAAAAAGATCTGGACGCGTCCAATGCTTTCATGTTTGCCATGCAGCCGGACTTGCTGTTTTCATTTTTTGACCTGGATGCCCAGCTACGTCTGCCCTATGCCCTTGCAGGCGGAATCCCGAATCTGACGCAACCGCTGTTCCCGGGAATGGCCACCGGTTTTTTTGTTGTCCAAGACGACATTTTGGCCCTTGATATGCACATCAAGGAAGAAAAACTGTTTCTCAACGGAAACCAGGTGTTACTCAACCAATAGGAACCTGCCTGCCGCCGGGTGGTCGTTCCCCGGCAGCGGGCAAGAATAGAAAAAATCATTGTTCATCATCGTTGGCGGTGTCGGGATAAACCATCTTTCCGGTCATGGACAGTTCGTATCCCCCCAACTTCTCGACTGTTCTTTGAATCACCTTGCCTTTGAGCATGGCCAGAAACAATTGGACGCCCTGGTCAAAAAAATTATCTTTATTCACAAAAAGATCAAAACGCTCCCAGCCCAGGGAGATGAAATCCAATCCCAGAAGGTTGGCAACGGATCGGGGGCCCGGTGCGGCATGGGCGCTGCCGTTAAGTACGGCCAGGCCCGCATCCATATGCCGGGATACGCAGTTCTCATACCCATGAACGGTTCCCCGCCCCATTCCAAACCGTTTTAATTCCCGGTCCAAAAGCTGCCGGCCCCCGGTACCCAGACGGTGATTGACGATGGTCACCCCTTTTTGGGACAGGTCTTTTACAGACAAAAGCCCCAGGGGATTGTTTTTTTGGATAATCAGGCCCTGTTCTCTATGGCACAGGTTCACAACCGCCGGGGCCTGGGCACTCTCTTTATCCATAAAAGAGGCGCTCATATCGCTGTGTTCATCTGTGGACCGAAAACAGGCAATATGGCATAAATTTTTCCTCAGGGCGTTGAGTCCTCCCAAACTGCCGGCCAAACCATACAGGGCAATATGTTCACTGTGTTTCAAATTGAATGTATTAATCAGGGTATCCAGCAGCAGGTCCTCGACGCCGGAAATAAGCACCAGTCCGTGATAGGGCGGCAGCTTTCCCTGCTCCGGAAAATTCTGGGTCCCGTTTTCAACCCACTGGCGGACAAGCTCAAGGGGAAAGAGCCATTTCCCCGTCACTTTAGAGGCCGGAAGCCCCTTGTCGGCAATCAGGGCGTAGATCATTTTTTCGTTTACATTAAGATATTTGGCCACCTGTCGCGTGGTAAGCATTTCGTCCATGTTGTGATGCCCTTGGGGTAACTGTTTTTAAAAATCTATCCGACCTGCCAGAGCTGCGGCAATATCTGCCGCCACCCGGCCCGGCGGGTTTTGACCGCATGCTATTTTAATATCGCAGAATTTATCATACAAAGGAATTCTCTCCTTGTAGAGCTTATCAATGCTGCTGCTCGGATCAATGGCAACCCCGCGGCCTTCAATATCGGACAGCCGGGTCAACAGGGTGGGCAGATCTGCATGCAGATAGACGACAGTGGCAATTCTCTTAAGATGGCGCATGGCCTGCTCCCGGTAGATGACCGACCCGCCGGTGGAAATGACCCGGCGTTTGCCGCCAAGGCCGAGCAGATGGCAGGCCTCAATGTCCAGAAACCCCTTGAGGCCCTTTTTTTTAATAATCTGGGGAAGGGTCATGTTTTCCTGTGTCTGGATCAAAATATCCGTATCCAGAAATTCATATCCCAGCTGTTTTGCCAAAAGCACCCCAACAGTACTTTTTCCAACAGCCGGCATACCTATCAGCGCAATGCAGGCATTTTGAAGTTTCATCTTTTTCTTTGCATAGGGTTTGTTAATGCAAGGTATGAATCGGACCAATATGATTTTTTTTATATGAAAGAACCAATAAGTTACTAAGTTTCTTTCATGTTTTGTTGTGGGGCGAGCCTGGGTGCTGATAGACCAGGTCGGCCCATGGCCGTTATATGAAAGTCTGTGTAAGTTACTCAGATCTTTCAAACTTTGTTGTGGGCTGTGCCTGGCCGCTGATATGTCAGGTCAGCCTGTGGCTGTTATACCAAA
>JAKSBO010000584.1 GCA_022361095.1 Desulfobacterales bacterium
AAAATTTATTTATCTTTTGACGAGGCCTTATCACTGAAAGAGTATTTTCAAGAAAATGAAGGCGCTTCTCTCGACCAAGTGGCAGGCAGGATCTGTTTCGGGATTAACCGTAAGTCGATTCGGGCTGTGTCCGCCCCGGATGTGGAACGCGGGCTCGGCTTTGAAATCGGCGGGGTTGGGCCGTTTCCTGTGGCTTTGGATATGGCGGTTGTCCTGGACCAAAGCTTGATGGACTTGCCCTATGTCTTCTGCGGCAGCGGCCGAAATACGATCACCATTGAGATTTCCCCCGGGGGGCTGGCAGTGGCCGGCCGGGCCAGGGTCGCTGCCATTCGCAAACCTTAATTAAGTACCGCGGCCTCCGCCTAAATTAAGAAAAATACCCGGGATGCCCTGCAAACCTGTGTAATACTATCGGCTCCTTTGATATGATGATTTGAGCCCAGGCCGGAAGGCGGGGTGTGGTGTTTGTAAACTATAATGAAAGGCATTTTCAACAGGTGCCGGATCTTAAAATTGAAAATAGGGCCGGGGTATGCCGGTATGTTTTATGGATAACCTAAATAAAAATATCGAACAGGCCTGCCGGGCAATTAAAGATGCAGACGCACTTTTTATAACGGCCGGTGCCGGGATGGGCGTTGATTCGGGGTTACCTGATTTCAGGGGGAATGCAGGATTCTGGAAAGCCTATCCGCCCATAGCGAAACTGGGCAAATCGTTCAGTGAAATGGCAGACCCTGTCTGGTTTGACAGAGAGCCTGAAATTGCCTGGGCATTTTATGGGCACAGGTTGAATCTTTATCGGGAAACAACCCCCCACGAAGGTTTTTCAAAATTGCTCGATCTGGGAAAAAGCAAGCCCTACGGATATTTTGTATTTACCTCGAATGTTGACGGGCAGTTTCAAAAAGCAGGCTTTGACCATGCATTGATTGAAGAGTGCCATGGCTCTATTCACCATCTTCAATGCACCACACCATGTACCAACGACATCTGGAAGATTGGGGAAGAAAAAGTCAATGTGGATATGGCGGCGTTCAGGGCTGCAGGCGAGTTGCCGAAATGCAGAAATTGCGGACAGTTGGCCCGCCCCAATATTTTAATGTTTGGAGACCGGAACTGGGTATCCCATCGCACCAGTGAACAAGTGGCACGTTTGCAGAGATGGCTTGAAAAGCTCAAAAGCTTTAATGCAAAATTGGCCATCATTGAAATAGGGGCAGGCCTTGCCGTGCCTACGGTAAGATATAAATCCCAACGAACAGGCCGGCACTTAAATTCAACCTTGATACGCATCAACCCAAGGGATTACCATGTCTGCCAAGGCGCAATCGGCCTGCCGCTTGGCGCCAAAGAGGGCATCAACCGGATTTTGTGCGGATGAGTCAGAATCCCCAAGTACTGCCAACTGAAAGAGGAAATTGAACGAAAGGCAACCCATGCCGCAATGCCGGTGGCTGTTTCAATCGTTCCCCTTGCAAATTTCTTCTAAAATACCCATTGCATCGGATACAATTTCAGGAACTCGACCGTTCTCATGAATTTGCTTTCGTCCTCCCGGCGCGGACATATCAATTCCATCAATTAAATCCCTGCAATACGTTGAACCATGCCGCTCTTTAAAAAGATGCGCAAATTCAGCGACATTATCGCCCCTCCTTAAACACCCATTGATTATCCTGTCCTGATATCCTTTTACATAAGGGAGATTAGAGACGTTTGATAAGGCTGTATTGTAAAAATCCGGCCTTAACCAACGAAATCAGCGGATGACTTCTCTTGTAAATTCGCTGCCGTTGAATACGTTCTAGGGCTTTGTCCTGTGAAAAATTGGAACTCATGAATCAAATGGGCCTGGTCAAAATATCCGTTTGCAACAGCGAGAGACGCCCAGTCACTTTCAGTCGGGTCCAAATTGTTCAATACATGTTTAAGGCGAAAGATTCGACAAAGCCGCTTGGGGGGAACCCCAATGCGTTCAGTGAATTTTCGTGCCAGGTGGCGGCTGCTGATCTGCAATTGATTTGCCAGGGTGTCTATCGGAATTTGGCCTTTATGTGACCGAATAATGGTTACGGCCTTTTCAACGCTGAAGCTATGCTTTCTGAAAGCATTCATCCGTCCTGCAAAGAACCCTTCGAAGGTTTGAATAAGTTTATCCGGTTTTTGACCCGCGCTGTGAATGAGTTTGGACGGGCCAAGGCCATTGAGTTCCCAAACTTCTTCAAGTTCAACGCAAAAATCCGTTAGATCGACGGGCGGCATTGAGAGGAACGGATAAAGTCCATCAGGGGTAAATTGAACTGCAAACAATGATATAGAACCTGTTGGCTTTATTTGGATTCGCTTGGCTAAGGATCCTACCATGAAATCTCCGGCAATGGTAATTGGCGACGCATCATCAACCACACATTCAATGGGATCAGATAAATTAAATATGAGCTGCAAACCGCCATCCACAGCCGTACGATAGATTGCATGGATATTATTATCAGAACGGTTTAATGTCCAATAGCATTGAATATAATCTTTGAATTTTGAATGGGGCTCATGTTTTCTTATCAGGGTTTTTTTATTCACCATCTTCTTTTATCGCTCTTTTTTTTTACTCTTGAATTTTTTTATCCTAAAAGGTTAATCTCCGAAAGACTTGATTTACTTTTTTGATGATAAAGATATGAAACCACGAAAACATTTACGGCTCTTTATCCTTGTTTCGATAGCTTGGTTTTTATCTTGGCCATGGAGTGAAATTTTTAACTCAATTCTGGTATCTCACTGTTTATTATCTGTTGCCGTGGATATTATTTCTCCCCGCAGGGTGGCTGGTTGAGAGCATGAGAGATAGAGGGGATAAAGGATTTTAAAATGCGCTATAAATTTGATGGAAAGCAGCCCGAAGTTGGGAAAAATTCATATATCAGCGACACAGCAAGGGTTATTGGGGATGTCGTTATCGGAGACAATTGCTATATTGGCCATGGTGCAATTTTAAGGGGGGATTACGGAAGAATCGAAATTGGAGATGGAACCGCTGTTGAAGAAGGCGCGATCGTTCATGCCCCGCCTGACGATTTGAATAGAATCGGGAACAAGGTAACTATTGGACACGCTGCGGTGGTGCACGGAAAATGCATTGGTGATCAAGCCGTTATCGGAATGGGGTCCGTGATCAGCATTTGGGCTGAAATTGGAGAATGGGCAATTGTAGGCGAGGGAAGTGTCGTAAAGCTCAAACAAATAATTCCGGCCAAAGTCGTTGCTGCCGGGAATCCAGCTAAAATTGTAAGAGAAATAGCGGAGAAAGACCAAAAATTTTGGACCTGGGGCAAACAGGTCTATATTGATTTGGCTGAAAAGTATTTAAATGAGCCTCTTGAACCTGTTTAAAAATATTTCCAAGGGGATACCGGCTAATCTCATTGGTTTTGTGGGTGTCTCATAGCCTAAACCAACCCTTTTCAAATGTTTTCCGGCCAGAGTATGATCTATGATTTTAACGAATTAAGATGCCTGGTTAAAATAAAATTGCCCAACGGCTTCTCTTTTAAGCCTCCTTCGGCGTTACGCTAACGGGCAAAAAAAGTTTTTTGCGAAAAAGTCAGCCACAATATATTGGGGAATCCAAAAAACGCATCAATAGCGACTGATAGATACTCAATTCCCATTCCTATCCGAAAACGCCCAACAATCAAGGAGAATCGACCTGTCCGATGTGTTGAGTTTGGAATAAGAATTGTATATCCTGTCAAAAATGTGTATTAAATATTGGTATAAAAGATTTTGGAGGACCTGACATGCAAAGAAATACCAGCGTCACTTTAGGCGATCATTTTTTAAATTTTATAAAATCAAAAATTTCACAAGGCCGCTTTGATAATACCAGCGAAGCTGTACGTGCGGGTTTGCGGCTTCTGGAAGTTGAAGAAATCAAGCTGGAAGCGTTACGTGCAAGACTGGCTGAAGGTGAAGCCCAACTTGACAAAGGACAAGGGGTTGACGGCCAATCCTTCATGGATGAATTGATCAGCTGACATGACTCAATATATTCTTTCTTTCAATGCGCAAAAGAGTTTGTGTAACATCAAAGCTTATTCACTTGAAAAATTTGGTGAAGGACAGGCCGTCACGTACTTAAAGCTTATTGAAAAAAAGCTGCAAATGATAGCAGAAGACCCCGATATAGGCCGAAACCGTGAAGAAATTAAAAAAGGCTATTTAAGTTTTTTAGCCGGATCTCATGTCATTTTTTACCGCAAAGCTGAAAACCACGTCGATATTATAGACATACTTCATCAAAGCATGGAACCTTATCGACATTTGGAGGCATGAAAAACAGCCTTTTATTTTGTTACACAAACAAACCTTTTCATATCTCAGGGGGTACAACAACAAACGAAGTCAACGGCAACCATAAAGGCTTTGAACGGTCGATAATAGACATTTTCCGGGTGTGTCCCTATGATACTAATAATTTCAGCATCTAATCTGGTGACACATTACGTATTTTTATTTCGACCCGGCTTCTTTGGCCTGAGTCGTCTGTCTAAAATCGTCTCCAAATTATTTTACAAAAGTCATTTTCCCAACGGTCGGCCGGTTCGTTCATGCTTTCTGAACAATTCGATT
>JAKSBO010001089.1 GCA_022361095.1 Desulfobacterales bacterium
TAATGGGAATTATTTTGAAATTCCCAATGACATCACCTATGGATTAACCTCTATTTCAGGAGAAAATTTTTACTATATCTACATTGATGATAGCGATGCTGTCTATCCAATATTAAATAGTGATGTAGGCATTGTTCATTCTACCGATGAGCCAAAGTGGGATGATGCTAAACAGGGATGGTATCGTTTTTATGAAGATGATGGAATCACAGAAGTCGATAGTACGGATAAAGATGATCGATGTATTGGTGTTGTATGGATTGATGATAGTAATAACCTAAGGTGGTTTAATAACGTTAATGAACAAATTACTTGGGCCGAACGTAGCTATCTTGCTTCAAATATGTCGGGGAATAGTTATGTATGGCAACAGCCAAATGCAGCAGAAGGGCCTACTGTTTTGCCTAAAAATGCTATAAAAGCTTTTTGTTATATTCATGCAGCTTGCGGAGCATTAAGTAGAGCGACTGTCGCACTTACATCTAAAGAAGCAGCTGATCAAAATAATTATTTTTATGCAAGTAATGGTATAGCAGCTAGAGGATATCCTAAAACACTCACGATGGGATGGGTGTATCTCGGCGAATCAAGAAAGTTGCGAATACAAGCTGACAATTCAAACACAGAAGTCCATGCTACCTTACAAGGATTTGAGATATCAAGGTAGAATGGAAAAATTGGACGATTTTTATTGATGATCCAAGTTTTAGAGTCTGGCTTTGAAAAACACCAAAATTACAGGTGGCTAGCTAAATCCTATGAAGCCGTCTGGATATGCCCCTAAAATGTCAATAAATCGAAAAAATTATATAATTATAGCAGGTATTTAGCATTTATCATGAAAAGCATTATGTTAGATAAAATATGGACCGGATTTTACGCTCCTTTTTTGTCAAAAAACAGAGAAATAAAGAAAAAGGGGGTTTCGATAAAATCCCGAGAATCCCTATAAACCTTGATTTTACTGGAGCCGGCGAGCGGATTCGAACCGCTGGCTTTCTCATTACGAGTGAGATACTCTACCAACTGAGTTACGCCGGCTTTCAGCCTCAAACACTATATACCAAGGGTTTCAGTGATTTTCAATCAAAAAACAATATCCCGCAAAATGGCGTAAAACAGGCGTTTTTTTTTGGCTTATGCGGGAAGAGTGCGGGAAAAAATAACACTGTACGGATCTATGCAATGGGGTCTGTTACACAGTCGAGCTTAGTCCAGGCGTGACCCCCTTTGTTTATGAAACTGAAAAGCTGCAATGTAACCTGGGTGGCGAAATATTTATCGCACAGGCACCGGACAACAAAAGCGGCAGAAATTATTATCCCGGCGCAATATGGAACCCATGGAAAAGCCTAATCACTTTGAGCCGATTATAGTGATACATCCGTTCTCAACAAATTCCTCTGTCCTTTTAAAGCCGCTTTGGGATAATTGTTCAGTGATCCATTTTGGGGATAACCGCAGCTTCCGGTAAAAACTTTTTTGGAAAGTCCATGCGCCGTCTGTTTTTTTATAGACCAGGTCATGCACTTTAACAGTGCCAGGCTCATATTCAAGGAAACAGGTAAAAATTGTGTTTTCATCACTTTTCACAGGCAAAAACCTGTCGGTATCGGTTAGTTCATGAGTCATGTCCCGGAATGTCAGTATAAATTTTCCGCCGGGCTCCAATGCGGAAAAAATTTTGCAGAACAGCAAGGCCACTTTTTCCTTTGAAGCCAGATGAAGTATTGTATCTGTCATGCAGACAATTAATTCAGCACTGCTGTTAATTATTTTGTCAAAATCAAACAAATCAGCTCGCACCGTGGTGATGCCGAGGTCTTTTGATTGCCCTTTCAGTTCATGTATCAGCTTGGGGTCCAGGTCAATTGCCGTAACCGAATAACCTGCCTTTGCCAGGGGAATGGATTGGAATCCGCATCCGGCACCAAGGTCTACAGCCACACCGGAACCTTTTGGAGACAACCCGTGTTTATTAAAAAATTGGGTGTTGCGCCGGACACCCGTTTCAAACCCGCCCGACATCCATGAATAAATATCTGAAAGCAATTGCCCGTAATGTTCTTTCACACTTGCCATAATTTTCTCCTTTGGCGTTTTATAGATAGGCCCTGTTACACCGATGGTTGTTTACATTGTTGAATGCCCCTGTATTTTTACCCCGGCCAGTACAAGAACCGGGGGACGTCTTAAATGGTCTAAGAGATCGGGCCTTTCAGCGGCGGCATCGGGATCCGGCCCTGGTTCAAGGAGCCTTTGAATCGAAAAACCGGCGTCGATCATTGTGTTGATGTACGTTTCAACGGTTCGGTGATATTTTTTTACACCGTCAACAAACCAGCGGGACACCCGCAGGGTTTCCTTTTTATAGTCATCAACGGGCCAATGTCTCTTGGTCTCGTCATCCAGACTGCACCATCCCCTGAGCAAAGAAGTACAGATCGGGTGCTCCACAGAAAAGATAAAATGTCCGCCTTTTTTGAGAGAAAGGGCAATGGTCTCGAAAACAGGCCGGATATCTTTTACGTAATGAAAACACATTGACGAGACCGCCAAATCAAATGATGCCGGAGCCGCATCAAGATCTTCGGCAGCCATTTTTAGAAAATCCGCCCTCGGGTCTTTAATACGGTTGTGGGCTTCCGAAATCATATTCCCGGATATGTCTGTGCCCAGAATAGAGGCTGCGTTTTCTCCAAGACAATAGGATACAAATTTGCCAAAACCGCAGCCGATATCCAGGATGCAAAGCCCGTCAAGGGGAGGCAAAAGGCTGTAAATCGCCGGTTCTTCAACTGCGGCATTGAGACCGCTTTCGTTTGCCCGAAGCGCCATGTAATGCTCATAAAACTCCGGATTGTCATAAATGTTTTGTTTCACAATACGGTTCCTTATCAAGATTTTTGAAAAACATATTGAGTGCCCGGCCGCCACCGATGATACCAAAATATGCACGGGGATGGCTATTATCTTTTTCCCGGCCCGGATCATGCCGCCTGTGTGCGCCTAAAAATGAATTGTCGTTTCGAATTTTACGATGTTTAATGATGAATGGTAAATTTTTATTGTTTAACGATATTTTTTTATTGTTTTCCAATTGTAAAAATAGTAAAAGGAACCGTTTCGAATCACATGTAAAAAAGGAGATAACAACCATGGAAATCCGTCACACCACCGACAAAAACAAGAACATCGATTTAATCCGGAAATCCAGCCGGAGAATTATATGGGCACTTTATATCTGGCGTGGGATAATACCGCTGGCCACGTGTCTGATCTGGCTGTTCATAAACAAGATGCCCGGGATGATTCAGGATATTTTACCCGATTTTGTCCAACTGCCTTTGCCGCTTCCCATTCGGCTGGCCGGGCTGGCTGTTACCATGATCCCGGTCAGCATAATGATTTACGGCATTACAACGTTGATTCAGCTATTCCGCCTGTATCAGTGCGGTAAAATTTTCCAAGCTGAAAACGTTGCCTGCCTCAAACGTCTGTCCGGAACAATTCTTGTGCTTGGCGTTACAGGTATCATTACCGATAGCCTTTTAAGTGTTGTCTTAACCCTTCATCACCCCCCAGGGGAACATATGATTACCTTTGGCTTAACCGATAAGGATATCACGTTGTTTATCCTGGGGTATGTTTTGATGACCATCGCCAGGGTGATGCAGGAAGGGTGCCGGTTACAGCAAGAACAAAATCTTACGGTATAGGGGGCGATTGATTTGACTATTCGTATCAATTTGGATGTTATGATGGCTCGGCGTAAAATCAACTCCAATACCCTGGCCGAGAAAATAGGCATCACAGCACAAAATCTGTCCATCCTGAAAACCGGCAAAGCCAAGGCCGTCAGGTTTTCTACCCTTGATGCCATATGCCGTCATTTGGAGTGTCAGCCCGGTGACATTCTGGAATATGCTAATGACGCATGACTTTTGCAATATTGGGTTAAGGGGCGCAAAATATGTGGAATTTATTATTTTCGCCCCTTATATCAAATTTGTTCCCTTTCTTTTAAAAATTCCACGACTCTTGTCGCCTGACCCTCGGCCAGGGTGCCGCCAAGACTGACAGCCACCCCGATGCATTCGAGGATTTCATCCACACTGGCGCCAAGGTCTAAAGCCGCTTCAGCCTGGTACAGGATGCAGGCCCGGCAACCCTGGACAATGGCTGTGGTCATGGCCATCAGGCGCTTGTTTTTGGCGCTTAACGCCCCGTTTTTGTAAGCGCATTGCGTTAATGCGTCTTTGGCCTGCCAAAGCTCCGGTCTCAATTTTTTAAAAGTACCTGCCTGTTCATGGATCCGGTTTTTCAGTTCAGTTTGATTTTCAAGCATATCGTTCTCCGTTTTATTAGGTTCATGGGTTAGGCGCGCAATCAGATTAAAGATATGAACAGCGTAGACCCCAATAATCCATTTGACAAACAAATTGATATGATGATAGCCATCAAGAGTTATGATGGATACCCGCAACATACACCCCATGAATCTGACGCCGGACATACTTAGAACCTTTGTGGCAGCAGCCCAGAGCGGAAATTTTACCCATGCCGCCAAACAGGTTCATTTAACCCAGTCTGCGGTGAGTATGCAGATCAGACGTCTGGAATCTGATATCGGAAAACCGCTTTTTAACAGAATAACCCGTGGGGTGGAACTGACACCCCACGGAGAGCGCTTGCTGCGGTATGCCCGCCGCCTGCTCCAGATCCACGACAAAGCCGTTGCCTCTTTAACCGGGCCGAACCTGAACGGACAGATCCGCCTCGGTGTTCCCGAAGAGTTGTCCCACCGGTATCTGCCCGGCATTCTGCGAAGCTTTTCGGCCCGGTATCCCCTGATTTCCGTAGACATTCACTGTGATTTTTCAAACCGGTTAAAGGAGATGGTAGAAGAGGGGCAACTGGATCTATGCCTTGCCAATGACGAAACCAGCACCAGGGTAGGGCATTTTCTTCGAAATGAACCCGTGGTCTGGATTGCGCCGAGGGATGCCGCACCGGAAATGGAGTCGCCCCTGCCCCTGGCCTTGTTTCACCAGGGATGTATGTATCGTAAATGGGGTATGCAGGCCCTGGCCCAAAAGGATATTCCCTTCCGGATCGCATACTCCAGTCCCAGCTTTGCAGGGATTCTGGCCGCGGTTCGTTCCGGGGTGGCTGTGGCGCCTGTGGGCAAAAGCAGTGTCACCCGGGAATTTCGCATTCTCGAAACCCTGCCGGCACTGCCGTATGTCTGCATCACGCTTTATTCCGGCAACGGCCCTGAAGATAAGGCAAAAGCCTGTCTGTCCCAACATATCGCCGGGTCCTTTGACATACCGGCGGAACCAGGATGTGAAAAAGGTCACGGTTCGGGGTAAGGGCATTCTGGCGGCGGCGAAATCAGCGTCTGGAAATCCGCCGGTTGCTCGACATTGCCCATGACGGCAATTAAACCCTGTTTTCAACTGATAATCCGCCCCGGGATTTATATACAATAGGGCCTGGTGGACGTTTCTGGCTCCCTGATCAGTAAATGGGTCTATAGACCGACTTTTTTTCCCCATGAAAAAGCTGTAAAAATTATCACTGGTTTGACAAAAGAA
>JAKSBO010000352.1 GCA_022361095.1 Desulfobacterales bacterium
AAAAAATACCGAGAAGGGTTCGGCCCATTAACACCGGGGTTTGTGTCCGTACCCTTTGGGGATCTGGATGCAGTTAAAAATGCCGTGACCCCCAACACCTGCGGCATTCTTGTGGAGCCGCTGCAGGGGGAAGGCGGTATGCGCATTCCGCCCAAAGGTTTTCTCAAGGGATTGAGGGAACTGGCCGACGAAAAAGACCTGTTCCTGGTCTGTGACGAGATCCAGGTGGGCATGGGCCGCACAGGCAAGCGGTTTTGCTTTGAGTACGAAGGCATTGTCCCCGACGGCGTAATTCTGGGCAAGGCCCTTTCCGGGGGACTGGTGCCTTTGTCCGTGTTCATGACCAATGCGGGGATCATGGATATGATTTTTTCCAAAGGGTCGGATGGTTCCACATTCGGGGGGTACCCCCTGGCCTGTGTGGCCGGTACCGCATCCCTGAAGCTCTTCCTGGAAGAAAAACTGGATGAACAGGCCGCCGAAAAGGGGACGCGGTTAAAAAAACGCATTGAAGAGATCGGCAGACGCTCTCCCCATGTCAAGGAGGTCCGGGGGCTGGGGCTTTTTATCGGCATTGAAGTGAAAGACGGCAATGCCATGGAGTTTTGCCGCAAACTGATGCAGGAAGGCGTGGTTGTCAATGACAGTCACGGACACACCATTCGTATTTCTCCGCCCCTGGTCATCAATGATGCGGAGATGGATTTCATGGTGGAGCGGCTGGAAAGGGTTCTGGTGCCTTAGATTAGAGGCACCCTAAATAGGGATTGAACGGCTCGTTCAGTCCCTATTTAGCTTACACCATTTTGATATGCCTGCGGTTCCAGGTCATAAATTGTTCCGGAATCATTATAAAAGGGCCGGCCGGCCCCAAGACCAGTCAGCCCTTTTGGTTTTATACGCAGAATCTACCAGCATCTGGCAGCATGGTGGCGAGACTGGCCACCCCAATGTCCTGCACCCGGGCCGTATCCACAACCGGCCATGGGACCGGGGATATTGTACTGCTTGGCTTTGGCTCTCAGCGCATTCCGGGTTTTACTGATACTTTCGGACAGGGCCCTGGCTTTTTTGGGATCAGGGTTTGGGCCTGCCATCACTGCATTAAGCTCAGCCCGGTCAGCGCACAGTGATGTCCGAAGCACCTGGGTCTCTTTAAGAAAGGCGTCCAGGTCTTCCTGATTAACCGCAGGCTGATTATTTAAGCGTTTTCCATAACCGCGGCCGGCACCGGGTCCGTAACCGCATCCCCAGGCATAGGCGCTGACTGCAAAAAATCCCACGATAAAAATTGTTGTGACTGCTGTAATGGTTTTTTTCATGATAAACTCCTGTTAATTAAATCATTGTAAAATTTAAGTTTTTTTAAGTACATATACCGTTCAAACTTCATGGACCCAATATTGCAACCTTACTGCAACCGGTATGCCAGAAGATTTATAAAATTTTAAAGGCTTGAAATTGCATGTGTTTTCGGGTTTCGAGAATCCTGTCCATTGTAAAAAGGAGATGTTGTGATTAAATTTTAATCACTTTGCCGGATGGCGGCGGTTAAAATTTAATCAATCAGCAGTAAGATTGTTATGTCAGATAAAAAAATACCCTATCCGTACCGCCCGATATCACCCTGGGTGATTATTGGCATCAGTGTGGTCCTGGTGGGCGTGGTGGCCACCCAGGCCGCCCTGAACTATAACCGTGAAAAAAAATATATGGGACAGA
>JAKSBO010000319.1 GCA_022361095.1 Desulfobacterales bacterium
TACCAAAGGATCCGGGATACTCCATGCAAAAACCGTGATGCGGGAAAATCCAAAGGCCTTGATAGGTATTCGTTACTAAGCCCGGCCATCCAGGCACGCCGAATTTTAACACGCAATACGAGGAATTATATAGCTGGAGAGATAAAATGGCTGAAAAAAATTGAAGATTAGGTTAAAAGCAATCAGGAAAGAAACAAAGACCATGCAGAGACCCGGCGCCATAACTTTGAATGTGAAAATCCTGACAAAAAACTGGGATGCGACCCAGGAATTGAGGCCGGTCAAGCAAGCCGCTTCAATATGTTAAAATTGATCGATAAAGGCCCTTAACGGGAAACAGGCCTGAAAACAAAACACGGCATTACAGAGGTTTTATAAACGTTTATAATGCCGTGTAAAATTTAAACATCATGATAGGGACCCGGCTTAAGAAGCCCAATTCCCAATACATCCCATCAAACAGTATCAAAACTTTTAAACTGCATGGTAAAGGTGCCCCGCCCCTGGGTGGCTGAACGCAAGGCCGTAGAATAACCGAACATCTTTGACAGGGGAACCACCGCTTTGATGACCTGAATGTCGGATTTCGGGGTAATGGATTCCACCTTGCCTCCCCTGGCGTTGAGATCTGCAATGGCATCCCCCATATTTGCATCCGGCACAAACACCTCCACATCCATGATGGGTTCAAGCAGGGCCATTTTCGCATTTTTCAAGGCCTCTTTTACGGCCATGGCCGCGCAAACCCCAAAACCCAGTTCCGACGTTTTTCCTTCTTCGCTGAATCCGTCAGCCAGCACAATCTCAACATCAACAATGGGATATCCCTTGAGGAATCCGCCATCCAGACTTCCCCGGATTCCACTCTCAATATTCGGAATATACTGGGGTGCAATTTTCTCTTCGGACACAAGGGTTTTAAAGGTAACCCCCTGTCCCCGGCTTAACGGTTTAAGCGCGACTGTGACGTTGGCATAATGGGATTTGCCCTGGATCTCCCGCTCAAATACGGCCTGGCCGGTCGCAGGGGCCGTAACAATTTCCCGGTAAACCACCTGGGGTTTGCCCACATTTACATTGGTGTTAAACTCCTTGAGCATCCTTGAAATGATAATTTCAAGATGAAGCTCGCCCATGCCCGACAAAATGGTCTGCCCGGTCTCCTCGTCCTTACTCACTTTGAGGGTAGGATCCTCGATCATGAACTTTTCCATTACATCATCAAGCTTTTCCTGGTCCGCATGGGTTTTGGGCTCAATGGCAATGGAAATCACCGGCTGTGCATATTCCATCTTTTCCAGCAGGACCGGATGGTCCGGATTACAGAGGGTATCGCCGGTAACAGAATTTTTAAGCCCCACAATGCCGACAATATCACCGGCCGAGGCTTCATCCAGGCGCTCGCGCTTGTTGGCGTGCATCCGTAAAATTCTGGATAATTTCTCCTTACGTTTCAGAGCCGGGTTAAACACATCCCCCCCCGAAGCAATTTTGCCTGAATAGATCCGGGCAAATGAGAGCTTGCGGCCCTCAATCATGGA
>JAKSBO010000522.1 GCA_022361095.1 Desulfobacterales bacterium
ATCACAGGAGAAAGCGGTACCGGCAAGGAGCTTATTGCCCGGGCCATCCATAAAAACTCAGCAAGAAAAGACGGCCCTATGGTGGTCATCAACTGCGGGGCCATTCCCAGCGAGCTTCTCGAAAGTGAGTTGTTCGGCCATGAGAAAGGCGCATTTACCGGTGCCCACCGGGCAAGGACCGGACGTTTTGAGATTGCGGATAAAGGTACGATTTTCCTGGATGAGATTGGGGACATGAGTCCTGACCTGCAGGTCAAACTGTTGCGTGCCTTGCAGGAAAGACGGTTTGAGCGGGTCGGCGGCTCCCAGACCATATCCGTGGATATCAGGGTAATTTCAGCCACCAACAAAAACCTGACGGCCGCCATAGAGGAAAACCAATTCAGGGAAGACCTGTATTACCGCCTGAATGTGATTCCCATCAACATCCTGCCCCTGCGTGAACGCCCTGAAGACATCATGCCCCTGGTGGACCATTTCCAGTCCGGATTCGCACGGCGCAATCCCGAATACGCGCCTAAAATATTTCCGGATTCGGTCCAACAGGTGCTCCAAACCTATGAATGGCCTGGAAATATCCGGGAACTGGAGAATCTGGTGGAACGGCTGTCGGTTCTTGTGGAAGAGGATACCGTCGGTATAGTTGATCTGCCGGGCTGTATGACCGAGGCACAAACAGACGCCGGTCCGGTCTGTGTGGCCGGTGTGTTCCAAAATAACATCGGTTTTAACCAGGCTGTGGAATCGTATCAGAAATCTTTAATTACCCACGCCCTGAATAAAACCGGATGGGTAAAAGCCAAGGCCGCCGAAATGTTGAAAATGAACCGGACGACCCTGGTTGAAAAAAGAACCCAGTTCTACAGTCTGACCATTTTCCTTTGTAACCTTAAGTGACAAATCGATCTGTTCACCGAAGTGCTCTTCGACCGTTACATCTTTGAGCTCTTCAGGGTCCTGCGCTACGTTAGTACCTTGACCAACGCGTGGACCGTTGATCTCAGCACTTACCTGCAGGCAGAAAGCCA
>JAKSBO010000578.1 GCA_022361095.1 Desulfobacterales bacterium
CCATGAAGCATAGAAAATCCGTATTAAAGCTGAACAGAACCTCTGCCCACAGAAAGGCGATGTTTAGAAACATGGTAACTTCTCTGTTCAAACACAGCAGCATCAAAACCACTGAAGCCAAAGCCAAAGGCCTTCGTAAAATTGCCGATAAAATGATTACCCTGGCCAAACGCGGAGACCTTCATGCCAGACGGCAGGCGCTGGCCGTAATCCGTGAAAAAGATGTTGTGCATGCCCTTTTTGAAGAGGTAGCAGAGAAGTTTAACTCAAGGCAGGGTGGATACACTCGAATTACCAAACTTGGACCGCGGAAAGGGGATGTTGCCCCGATGGTTCAAATTGAGTTAATCACCGATTAGTTCAGACGCATAAACGCTAAATGGGTATGGTCTTTATCTTCATGCCCATTTTAAATTATCGTAAGATTTAAAAAAACTTTGACGGAAGAGAGGCTTCTGATGTCAAAGTTTTTTATTTGTCAAACACCGTTCTTATGGTTGTAAGTAACTCGGATGTATCCAAAGGCTTTTCAAGAAACGCCTTAATACCAATGGCTTTAACCAGGGAATCGGTGACGGTGTCATTATAGCCCGAGCACAAAATTATGGGCATATTCCTGTTTTCATGTAATATGGCCTGAGCCAGTTCAATACCGGTCATACGGGGCATGGTCACATCGGTAATAATCATATCAACATTGAGATCGCCCTTTTGGTAGGCATTCAATGCGCTTTTGCCGTTATTGAATGTATGGACGGAATAACCGAATTTGGTAAGCAGCTCTTCAATTAATGCCAGCAGAGCAGGCTCGTCCTCAACGATCATGATTGTTTCTTTGCCCGGTTTCAGGGGGATATCCATGTTTGTGCGACTGTCGGGTGATGATGAAACATGACTTGTTAAAATGGGCAGATAAACGAAAAATGAGGTTTCCTGTTCTGAAATACGTTCAATGTAAAAAAGGCCTTTATGCTCTTTGACAATGGCGCTGACTAACCCTGTGTCCTGCTCAGTATTCTCGGCTGTTAAAGTAGGGGCAAATACCTTTTCTGCGGTTTCCCTGACCATAAGTTTTAAAAAAGGACCGGCCCGAAAATGATCTTTGTTCTGGTGTTCAGGTTGAATTTCATCGACTGTGGTCAGGCTGACCGTTAAGGTTCCACCAGATATCATCATGGCATGAGAGGCGTTTGTGCAAAGGTTTACGATCATCTGATGCATCTGCGTGGGATCTGCATTGACCATGTCCGTGGTATCTATATGGGTCTCAATTTCAATGGTTGCAGGTATGGACGCCCTGAGAAGCTTAAGCGCCTCTTTAAGCACAAGGTGAAGCTTAAGCGGCTTTTTTTCTCTCTCCGTCCGGCGGCTGAAGGTTAGAATCTGTTCAATAAGCTCAGCCGCACGCTGGGCGCTTTTGATAATTTGATTCATGTGGTAATTTAGTTTGGCCGGGTCATTTCCTGTCATCTGGGCCAGTTGGGCATAACCGAAAATGCTGGACAAAATATTATTGAAATCATGGGCAATCCCTCCGGATAGTGTGCCGATGGCTTCCATTCTCTGTGATTTTTGTAATTGGATCAAAAGCTTGTCACGTTCTTTTTCCACTTCTTTCAGTGTCATCTGAAGTTTTATTGTTGTTTGATTTTTTTCATTCGGCAGGTCTATATGTTTTTCTAGTGGTTTTGGAACAAGGCGCGACAACAGATAGGCAAAGCCCATCAGAACCAAAAGAGACGATAGAGTGTCCAAGGTGATTAATGTGTAGAACGTGTTTAAAGGGAGAACGATTTCGTCAAGTTTCCTGCTTAGAATCAAGAGCGTCGTTTTAAATATAAGAATTAACAGCGTAAAAATAATAAAAATAGATAGGAATAACTTGTTTCTAAGTTTATGATGTCGAATTTTGGATAACATGAGCAATGGCTGTGGAAACCCCTTAGACTGTATTATTGAATTTTGGAAAAGTCTAATATAAACTTGGGTAAAAAGCCATAAAAAATGGACAAGGACGATTTACGAAGCGAAAGATTGCAACCCAAGATTATACTATATTCCCGTTTAATGAATTTTTGCCATAACGTCAGCAGAATGCCCCAAATCAACAAGAATTGGGCGGGGTGCCCAGGTGAAATTAACGGGTGCGTCCCTGTATGTTTATGAGCATTACACCGGTTTTGATTTTTGGATCATGTCCTGGATACCGGGGTCTGTTCGAGGTGGGCCGTTGTCAGCATTGACGACCCTTCCCCGGGTTTGCTAAACCGGATCGGCCCGGGCAACTCCGGAAAACAGGCTTGTTATGAGTATGGCTGCTGCAAGGGCGATCTGCCAAAAAATCTCCAGGAGAGTGTTAGCCGCCGATGGATGTCATATGATTTAACGGCAGATCCCGGGCCGTTCTTTTCTCTAAGTTATGGTGTGACGGCTTATCTTTCAAGGCACTGACCATAAGTTGTTTCAAACTGCCATCATCGGCGCCGTTGCGCAGGGGCGTGAGAATATCGGTCTCTTTGTTGCTCAACAGGCAGGGGCGAAGGGTCCCCCTGGAGGTGAGGCGCAACCTGTTGCACTCACAACAAAAATGAGAACTGACCGGTGTGATGAACCCTAAAATCCCCGATGCCCCGGCCAGTTTGTACAGCTTTGCCGGGCCGTCATTTATTTCTTTTGGCACGACCGTTAATGGTCCATGGGCCTCGGTGATTAAATTTTTAATGTCTTGTGTCAGGATCTGGGCGTCTGCTCCCACATCGGTATTTCCCATGGGCATGTATTCAATAAACCGGACATGGAAGGGGTATTCCCGGGTCAGGCCGGCAATGGCTTGGATTCCATCATCGTTGAATCCGTTTAAGGCCACGGTGTTGATTTTTATGGGAGCTATACCCAGATCGTGGGCTGCCATGATATTGTCCCAAACCCTTTGGAACCGGTCCCGCTGGGTAATTTTTGCAAATTTTTCCGGCACCAGGGTGTCCAGGCTGAAATTGAGCCTTTGAATACCCATATCCATCAACTCTTTTATTTTTCCACGGCTCAGGCGGGAACCGTTGGTGGTAATGGAGATGTCCTTTAATTGGGGAATGCGGCACAACCGGTGAAGAAAGGAGAAAATGCCCTTTCTGACAAAGGGCTCTCCGCCGGTAATCCTGACTTTGGTAATGCCCATGTCACATCCGATACGGACAATTTTTAATATCTCTTCATACCGGGCAATACGTTCATGCTCAATGACCTTGAAGGGAGATGCAGGCACACAATACCTGCATCTGAAGTTACATCGGTCTGTTACGGAGATTCTCAAATAATTAATGTTTCTGGTTCCTGCAATCATCGTACTTTAACTTTCTAAACTTCAGGTAATGCACCTTCATAATGTTCGAGCAAGGCGGCTATCAGGCCGTCAATGGTAAAAGAGTCCGCTTCAATATCCGGTTTAAGCCCTTGGCTTCGGATGGTATCCGAGGTGATGGGACCGATGCTGGCAAGGAGAACGCCGTCGAGCAGGGCAGGGGTGTCTTGTCCTTCAAGCAGGGTTAAAAAATTCGTTACCGTGGAAGAAGAGGTAAAGGTCACAGCATCGATATCCCCGGCTTTGAGCATATCAATCAGTAATGCTTTGCCTTCGCTTGCCAGCCGGGTTTCATACGCGGTGACTTCATCCACCAGAGCGCCCATATGTGTCAGTTGCTCAGGCAGGATGGTGCGCGCCTTTTTTGCCCGGGGCAGCAATACCTTTTTGCCGGCCATATCAAGGCCTGAAAATGCATCCACAACAGATTCCGCCTGGTATGTTTCGGGCAGAATGTCTGAAATTATGCCATGGTCTGCCAGGCGTTCTTTGGTTACAGGGCCGATACAGGCAAATTTAAGATGTCCCAGGGCGCGGGCATCCTTGCCCTTTTCAAAAAGCGTATCAAAGAAAAATTTTACGCCGTTCACCGAAGTCAGAACCAGCCAGTCATATTGGCCCAGGTTATCAATGGCCGCTTCCAGCGGTTTTTTATCCTCAGGCGGTGCGATTTTAATGGTGGGGATCTCTATGCACTGGGCGCCAAGGCGGTTTAACTCGGCCACAAGACCTGATGCCTGGGCCCGGGCCCGGGTAATCACAATTTTTTTCCCGAATAGCGGTTTTTTGTCAAACCAGCTCAGCTCTTCCCGTAAAGAGACCACATGCCCCACAACTATGATTGCCGGAGATTTCAGCCCTGCTTTTTTAACCACGTCAACAATTGTTTCAAGGGTGCCGGTTACTGTCTGCTGGCGGGTGGTGGTGCCCCAGCGCACCAGCGCCACAGGGGTGTCCGCCGGTTTGCCGTGTTCCATCAGTTTGGTGACGATATTAGAGAGGTTTTTAACCCCCATCAGAAAGACAAGGGTGGCGTCGGACTTTGCAAAGATGTCCCACTGCATCCGGGACTCTTTTTTATCAGGCCGTTCGTGACCGGTGATAAAAGAGACAAAGGAAGTATGGTCCCTGTGGGTTACCGGGATCCCGGCATAGGCCGGGGCTGCCACGGCAGATGTGACACCGGGAATCACCTCGTAGTTGATGCCGTCAGCCAACAGCTCCTGGGCCTCTTCCCCGCCGCGGCCGAAAACAAAGGGATCACCGCCCTTGAGGCGGGCCACATTTTTGCCTTCCCTGGCTTTGTCCACCAGCAGCAGATTGATTTTGTCCTGGGTCAGGGTGTGGTCTCCGCCTTTTTTGCCCACATAGATAATTTCAGCGTCTGTTTTCGCATAATCAAGCAGAAAGGGGGATGCCAGGTAATCATAAACCACCACATCCGCTGCTTGAATGCACTCCTTTGCCTTTACGGTGATAAGTCCCGGGTCTCCCGGACCTGCACCAATTAGATAAACCTTGCCCCTGGATTGTGTCATGGGATATCAAGTGCCTCCAATATGCGTTTTCCACCTTTATCAAGAACAAGTTTTGCCAGTTCCCGACCCTTTTCAGTTACCTGTTCAGGGGATGAGTCAATGGTTTCTTTGATTAAGGACTTTCCGTCCTCCGACGCCACGACTGCCGCCAGAATTACCCGGCTGTCCCGGATTTTACCAAAACAAGCCACCGGGATATGGCAACTGCCTTCGATCTCTTTGAGAAAGGCACGTTCCCCGGTTACACAAATCCGGGTGGGGTCATGGTCCAGGACAGATAAAATGTCCGCCATGTCCGGATCACTTTCCCGGGTTTCTATGCAGAGCGCGCCCTGGCCCACAGCGGGCACCATATCTGTTTCAGTCAGGTATTCGGTGATTTCACCGCCCTGGCCCAAACGCTCAAGTCCGGCTGCTGCAAGTACTATTGCCGTGTATTCACCGGATTTAAGCTTTTTGAGCCGGGTGTCCAGGTTGCCACGGATGGATTTGATTTCAAGATCCGGGCGCAGATGTTTAAGCTGGGAACCCCGGCGCAGGCTGGATGTGCCGATAACCGCGCCCTGGGGATAATTTTTGAAAAGCGCCCCCTGGCCGGATATGAGCACATCAAAGGGGTTGGCCCTTTCCGGTATGGCCCCGATCACCAGACCCTCGGGCAGTTCGCCGGGCATATCTTTCATGGAGTGAACAGCTAAATCAATGGTGCCGTCTAAAAGTGCGGATTCTATCTCTTTGACAAAAAGGCCTTTGCCCCCCACCATGGCAAGCGGCCGGTCCGTTATCCGGTCACCCGTGGTTTTGATAATGTTTATATCAACCTGAATATCCGGAAATGATTTTTCAATGGTCTCTTTTACGTGGTTGGCCTGCCACAGGGCAAGCATGCTTCCCCGGGTGCCAATACAGATATTTGTTTTCATGTTTACCCGATCGTGAGGCTGCTGCTGTTACTGCTGCAGGAGCTGCAGTTTGTTAAGGAACAGCCGGAGCAGGCAGAACTGCCGGCTGATTTGGTTGTCTGAATCTGGCCGCCGGGGCCTGTGGATTTGGATACAAACCCGCATTTTGACATCATTCGTGCCAGGTCATCGCTGCTGCATGCCGGGCAGGTGGGTATATCGCTGCCCATCACCAGGGTTTCAAAGTTTTTTCCGCAGGCGTTGCAGTTATATTCATAAATCGGCATTTTTCCGCCCCTTCTTATTGGTTTACAATTAGAAATAACACACCAATATAAGGCCATAGGGCTTGTTTTTCAAGGCCGTGATTTAATAAAATACTGTGGTATCCCGTAAAACAAAAGGCTATACTGCCCTTTTAAAAATTAAGGAATTTATTTTAATGAAATTGATATTACTGCTGGTGCTTGCCTTTGCTGCCGGCATGCTGGGTCCGGTGCAGGCCGGAATGAATGCAAAGATAGGAAAAGCGTTGAACGACCCCTTTTATGCGGCCCTTATTTCATTTGCCGTGGGTACGGCGGGCCTTTTAATCTATGCGTTAATCGGCAGAATGGATTTTGCCGCCATCCGGACCGTGTCCGGCGTTCATTGGAGTCTTTGGCTGGCCGGGCTTTTAGGTGCCTGTTATGTGACCGCGACCATCGTGCTCGCACCAAGGCTGGGCACGGCCCTGACCTTTGGCCTGGTGGTGGCGGGGCAATTGGCCATGGCCGTGATTATAGACCATTTGGGCCTGTTCGGTATGCCGGTTCAGCCGGTTAACTGGCCCCGCCTTGCCGGTATTGTATTCATCGTTGGGGGGACCATGTTAATACGGTGGTTTTAAGTTGTGTTTGAACGAAAAGTCACCCATCTGCGCCTTGCATATGGGCAACTTTTCGTTCAAACACATATTATGTAGGGAGGGCCTCAATCACCCCTGCCGCAATCAGGGGGATCAATATTTCGTGATGCCCCACAATGGCATAGCCTTTGCCCCTGCCCTGGGTCGGCCGGTTGACCACATTGGTCATGGGCCGGTAGTGCCGGATAAAATCCAGGTTTACCGTGGTGAAATCATCCACTTTGTGGCCCAGGTTTCTGACCAGCGTCAACGCTTTTAAGAATACTTCAGGAAGAATGACCGCTGACCCGGCATTAATGAATACGCCGTGCTCAAGGTCTGCCAGGGTTGAGGCCAGGGTCTTGAAGTCATGAAGGGTTGCCGCCCCGCAGGCGGCGCCGTCAAAACCCGGGTGCATATGGATGATGTCCGTACCAACGGCCACATGGACGGTTACGGGCAAATCCAGGCGTGCACCGGCAGCGATCAGGCTTGCATCTTTAAACGGCAGGTTCAGGTCTTCAATAAGGCGGCCCACGGCGCGTCCCAGTCCTATATTCTGCTCGTGGGCCATGGCAATGGCCTGGTTGAGCAGTTCAGATGTCTCCTTGGCCATGCCGAAGCTGCCCGATCCCAGACTTTCGGCCACATCTTCACTGGTGCGGCCGGTGAACGCCACCTCAAAATCATGGATAATGCAGGAGCCGTTCATGGCCAGATGTGTGATTATGCCTTTTTCCATGAGATCAATGAGGATGGGCGCCATGCCGGTTTTGATTACATGGCCGCCCATGCCGAAGCAGACATGGCATTTTTGCCGGGCAGCACCTGCAATGGCGTCAATCACATGCCGGATATCTTTGCCTGCAAGAATGGCGGGCAGCCGATTGAAAAAGGCACCAATGCCGGCACCCTTAGTCCAGGGTTTGGCAAAATCATCCCGGGATACCAGGCTTTTCCTCTCCTTGATGGAATAGGTCGAGAGTTTTGAGTAGTCAAGTTTTGGGTGATCCGGTTCTAAGCCATATCGGGGTGGCTGTTCTGCTTTTTTTTGACGGGTCATCTTCTTATTGGGCATGGAACAGCATCCTTTCGGAAAGGTCGCAAAGCATATGGCCCAAAGTGATATGAACCTCCTGGATACGTGCTGTTACGGGGCTGTCCACACAAAAGGCCATATCGCTTATCTGTTTCAGCTTCCCCCCGGTTCCGGAAAATCCCACCAGGGTCAGCCCCTGGTCCTTTGCTGCGGCTGCCGCCCGGATTACATTGGGGGAGTTACCCGACGTTGAGATGCCAATGGCCATATCATTTTTGTTGCCCAGGGCCTGGACTTGTTTTGAAAAAATTTCATCAAAGGAGTAGTCGTTGCCGATGCTGGTGATAATCGAGGTGTCGCAGGTCAGGGCAACGGCGGGTAATGGTTTTCGTTCCATCTGAAACCGGTTGATAAATTCTGCTGCGATATGCTGGCAGTCCGCCGCAGACCCGCCATTGCCGAAAAGCAGCAGTTTGCCACCGGCTTCAAGGGTGTCTGCCATCTGCCGGGCACAGGTTTCAATAAGATCTTCATGGGCTGCAAAGAAATTTTGCTTGGTTTTAACGGCATCCTGAACAGTTTGCCGGATCAGTTCTTTCATTGGTTTCCTTTTATTGTAAATCCCCTTCAAGTATCAGTTCCTGGCAGTGTCAGGCTGATTTCATGTTGCTGTCCTGATCTGTTTGTTTAATTTGGGCCTGGAGATTCTTAATTTCTTCAAGATATTGTTTGTACCGTTTGTTTTCAGGGTCCAGATCCACACTTTTTTTTGCAAAGCTCAGGGCAATGGCCAGATTTTTTTTCTGGAACGTCATGACCCTGGCATAACCGGACAACGCCTCCGGATCATTGGGGTTGAGTTTTATTGCCTGGTTGAACTGGGCTGCAGCACCTGGGGCATCTTCCTTTTCTACGCAGATCTGTCCTTTTATCCTGAACGCAGTGCCGGATTCGGGTTTGAGGCGGATGGCGGTTTCAAGGTGGGGCATGGCCGCATCAAATTTTTTTTCCTTAAATAAAAGATGCCCCAAAAGCAGTTCAATTTCAAAAATATCGGGGTTGATGCCATGGGCTTTTTTAAGGTAGGCCAGGGCGGAATCGTTATTGCCGTTGATCCGGTGGATCAGGGCGATGTTGTGGATGACCATCACTTCTTCGGGATTGATATCACGGGCTTTTTCAAAAAATTCCATGGCCTTGTCCAGGTAACCGTCCACCCCGAAGGCTACACCAAGGCTGTTGAGCAGGTTCATATCGGCCGGGGCAATGGAAAGCCCTTTTTCGTATTCTGTGATAGCTGCGTC
>JAKSBO010000639.1 GCA_022361095.1 Desulfobacterales bacterium
AAAACAAAAGGAACTAAGTTTAAAAGATCTGTAATATATTAGAGCTTATGTACTCTAAAATTTTTATTTGCGCAACAAACATTGTTGTTAATGAATGATGGGCTGTTGAAAGAGAATGATTTGTTTGCTGTTGTATATGAGAGGCCGATATTCAAGTTTTAATACGGACCTCTCATCTTGTAATGTGATCTTTGGGAAAAGAAACCTTGCTTAAAAAGACTTCTTTTTGTTTATGGATTTAATCTTCATGGAGACCCCTTTCCAACGCTCCTTTTCCACACGGTCTGCACTTTTGTTTTTCCGGGCGGAGACATATTCCAGTTCCCGTTTCATTTTGAGGTAGTTTTCAAATCTGGCTTCGGTCAGTTCTCCGTCATGGACGGCCTGGAGAACCCGGCAGCCGGGCTCGTGGGTGTGGGTGCAGTCTGAAAAACGGCATCCGGCAGCGAACTCCTCTATTTCCGGGAAGGTGGATTCAACTCCCTGGTCAATCTCCCAGAAACTGATTTCGCGGATACCCGGATTGTCAATGATCATTCCGCCCTGGGGCATCATGATCAGGTCCCGGGATGTGGTGGTGTGCGTTCCTTTGCCCACACTGGCGCTGACTTCGCCGGTGGCCTGGACGGTTTCACCGCACAGCCGGTTGATCAGGGTGGATTTGCCTGTGCCCGAAGAGCCGACCATGACGCTGGTCCGGCCATGGGCCAGGTAGGGCGCCAATTCGGAGAGCCCTGAATCATTAAACGCAGATACCAGATGTACGGGAACGCCGAATGCGATGGATTCGGCTTCGTCTGCAAAATGTTGGGGGTCCTGGTGAAGATCCGCCTTTGTCAGGATGATTACCGGGGTTAAGCCGCAATTGTATACCAGGGTCAGGTAGCGCTCAAGGCGGCGCAGATTAAAATCCCGGTCAAGGCCGGTCACGATGAATACGCTGTCAAGGTTGGCCGCGATGGTTTGCTCTCTGTACTCGCCCGATTTTTTGTTGTGCATACCTGCAGCCCCCCTGGTCAGTGCATTCTTTCGCGGCAATATCCCCTCTATGGCTGTCTGTCTGACCATGACCCAGTCGCCGACCACCGGGTATGTGATGCTGCTCTCCTGTTGAAGTTTTCCGGCCGAGGTTGCCAGGATCTCTCCTTTGCCGTCGTTGATAAAAAAATATCTTTTCCTGACCCCGGTCACCCGGGCAGGGAAAAAAGAGTGTGTGTCAAGATTTTCCATCTGTTTCTGGAAATGGGATGTCCAGCCCAAATTGGAAAGCTGTTTAAAATTATTGTCTTGTTGCAGTGAATTTTTGTCGCTCATTGTTATATCCTGCCTGTCTTCGATTTTAGTTTACATGGCGACCGTACAGGCCGACCTTCCGGCTACAGTTAATGTGATATGATTTTGATGGCGTGTCGCTGCCGACAGAAAAGAAAATGAGAACAGCAGATATTCAATTTTGAATTCTGCAGGGGAAAAAGGACCACGCTAAAACGGTTTAACTTCACATAAAATAATTTTACCGCTGACATAAGACCCAGGATCAAACAGCCGCCTTAATCCTTCCCCTTATCGGCAGCGTTTGATACAATATCCAATGATTTCCTTGACATAAAACCTCCTTATTGTAAGCGATATCTTCTTACAGGATGGGCCCGTATCCTGTCAAGAGATATTCATTATCAGCTCTTCCATACCAGTTGCCCCGCTTTTTTCGACAATTCGATTCGAGCTATGGTGCCCGAATTAAACGCAATGCTGTCATTCTCAATCCCATCGGAAAAAATGACCCCGTTTTCGGGCATCATGGATTCGATTTCCAGCCTTTTTTCATGTGTGATTTCACCAAACACGAGATCAATGCCTGTGGCCCGGCTGGGGAAGGGTTCCCGGACACTGAACCGGAGCCGTTGTTCATCCCAGGCAAAGCCGTTTTCAAGGGGGTGCCCTTTTGTCCCTGACACGGCCATGACGCTTGCCAGGGGCGTCTTCCAGGCCCGGTTATATGCATTGCTCAATTAAGTATAATCTTCCCGGATTTGGTGCCTGCCGATAAGAGGCCTTCCCTGAAGTTTTATAAATAGACAAACCTTATTTTTAAATAAATTTTTTATTTGTAAATAAAAAAAATTGTTTGTATTTTATTTGCTGTCAAATTAAACGAATTTGTTTGTTCGTATGTACCTCAGCGCTGCAGACGTCATGAGGCTTTTAACTTCAAGGCACTCAAGGTTGCAGATGTAGTCTCGACTACCGTAAAAACTTGATAACCGGGAAAAGGAAATTCTCATGGCTTCCCCAAAGGGTAAAAATCCTAGGTAAATTAAAACAAAATCAGGATCTAACCCTGTGCGAAGCTCTTATTATGATACGGTATATAAATCTGTATCTTGATTCCAATACCTTTCATTAACTAAAAAATCATATGTAATGTTGAGGGGTCTTTTACCACTGGGTTGCAAAGTATCTGCGTTCCCTAAAAACTGAAATCCGTTAAATCTACATGAGAGGAGATGAGAATGAGAAAACTGACTTTGAGATCAAAATTAATCATCGGCGGCGTGGTGGCCGCAATTCTTCCACTGGTTGTCGTGGGGTTATTTTCAATAAACAAATCCTCCTCTGCACTGGTTGACATTGCACAGGGACGGGCAAAACTCGCTGCACAAAATCTTGCAACCATGCTAAGCCTTTTCATGGAAGAGGAAACCGAAAAAGCCCGGACAATGGCGTCAGCGCCGCAGGTCCAGAAAATGATTAATAATGCCGGGGCTAAAGATTCCGAAAATAGCTTTTCTGAGGTGCCTGCTGTTGCCGCATATCTTTCAGAGATATATCAAAAGAGCAAAAAATATTACGATACGATTCTTATTGCAAATTCATCCGGGCTTGTCTTTGTTCGTGCAGACCTCTACGGCAAAGCATCCGGGCTGAAAAAAATAAGTGTGGCCGACAGGAACTATTTTAAGGCTGCCAAATCCGGCAAGATCACCATAAGTGAACCGATTATTTCAAAGGTCAGCGGGGATTCTATTTTTGTCGTCGCCGTTCCTTTGCAGAATAGTTCCGGGGTGTTTTCCGGTATTTTGGGGCTGGTTGTAAAATTATCGGCTATAACCGAAAAAGTTGCCCAGACAAAAATCGGCGATACAGGTTATCCTTTTATGGTGGGCCGTGACGGCCTTTTCATATATCATCCTGTGAAAGATTATATTGGCAAGTTGAATATGACTACCCTTGAAGGGATGGAGGATATTGCCAAAAAATCACTGGCCCAGGAAACAGGTGTTGAAAAATATACTTTTAAGGGGATTGATAAGATTGCCGGTTTTGCACCAGTACCTGCCACGGGCTGGAGCATTGTGGTTACTCAGAATGAATCGGAATTTCTTGCTCCCGTGGTTTCGATTCGCAATATGGTTCTTGTTGCGGGTTGCATATTTCTGGTCCTGGCAATTGCGGCTGTCCTCTGGTTTGTTAACGGCATTATGGTGCTTCTTGGAAATGATCCGTCCGAAATCGCTAAAGTGGCCGACCGGATTGCATCCGGTGATCTTACATATGAATTCAAAAGTACCGGAAAACAACTTTGCGGTGTGTATGCCAGCATGAAGCAAATGACCGATAATTTGAAACATATGTTTGCAGATATTTCACAAGGGGTTCAGATGTTGACATCGTCTTCCACGGAACTGTCGGAAGTGTCCCAGCAGATGACATCCGGTGCGGAACAGTCTTCACAAAAAGCAAATAATGTTTCTTCGGCCGTCGATGAGATGGAAACGGCAATGAACAGCGTGGCTGCCGCCACAGAGCAGACAAGTACCAACCTGCAGATGATTGTAGCGGCCGCAGAAGAGATGTCCGCAACGATCAATGAGATTTCAGCCAACACCGACAAGGGAAGCCGGACAACAACCCAGGCCGTTGAAAAAGCCGAAGATATTTCCGGAAAAGTCGATGCCTTAGGCCGGGCTGCAACGGAAATCAGCAAGGTGACGGAAACCATTTCTGATATTTCCGAGCAGACCAATCTTCTGGCGCTGAATGCGACCATCGAGGCTGCCAGAGCCGGGGAAGCGGGTAAAGGGTTTGCCGTCGTTGCCGGTGAAATTAAGGAACTTGCAAATCAGACAGCCCATGCAACAGACGAAATCGGTTTGAAAATCGGTGAGGTTCAGACAACAACCACTGAATCTGTGGAAGCGATAAAGGCAATTGTCGAAATCATTGACGATGTCAATTCAATTGTTACATCAGTTGCCGGGGCAATTGAAGAGCAGTCTGCCACAACCCAGGAGATTTCCAATAATGTAAGCCAGGCAGCCATCGGTGTTCAGGGGGTCAATGAAAATGTCAACCAGACGTCAGCGGCGGCAGCCGAGGTCACCCAGGATGTCCACCAGGTCAGTCAGTCTGCCGACGAAATCACGGCCGGGACCAGGCACATAAATGAAAATGTTCTGGAATTATCTAAACTTGCGCAAAATCTTAACGAGATGATCGGCAGATTTAAGCTGTAAACGTCAAAATACGGCCCTGCCGCTCTTTAGGCGGCGGGCCTTTTCATATCCATGGCTGCAGAAGCCATGGGGATAATAAATTTTATGTAACGCCGGTGTGGGCCTAATCCGCCCCGAATTCACCGGGTTTGATTTGGGTCAGGTAGTTAATAAGGGCCTTGTTTTTTATAAATTCCAGTTTTTTTTGTTTGATAAAGATATTAAAATGGTCTGCGTTGGGTTGGATTTGCGGAAACGGATCCACAAGACTTTTTTCTTCAAGCTCTCTGATCACCGTGTATTTCGGCACAAATCCGATACCCAAGCCGGACATGGCCGCGTTGATGATTCCCCTGATGTGATTGATCTGTACGACGTTTTTCAGGCAGGACCGTTTGTCTGCGGGGATGGCGGTTATAAAATTGCGCCACCAGGCCAGTTGCTTGTCACTGGACAAAATGTTTACCCGGGCCAGATCGTCAATACCTGATATCCGGTGGTGCCTAAGAAAATCCGGGGCGGCAATGGTGACATACTGCTCCTGGAACAGGTAAATGCGCTCAATGGAGGGCAGCTCATGGGCCACGCAGTCAATGATCAGGTCCACCTCGTCTCTGAGCAGTGGCATTTCAAGATCCGGGGATAGATAAAAATCCAGGTGAATTTCCGGATGGGTGTCCAGAAATGGTTTAATATGGTTGATCAGGATGGATGTGCCGAACTCAACCGTGGAGCCGATACGGATGGTGAACAGCGCCTTTTTTCGGTGGGTGGATATCTCCTGATCCGCTTTTTCAATTTCATAAAAAATTTTTTCGCAGGAACGGAACAAAATGCGGCCGGCAGGGGTCAGGTCCAGGATTTTTCCCCGGCGGGCGAATAACGGGGTATCCATGGAGGTTTCAAGTTTTTTAATGGCATGGCTGACGGCGGACTGGGTTACGAAAAGCCGCCGGGCCGCCTGGGTAAATTTTTTTTCCTTGGCCAGGACGAAAAAGGTTTTCAGATGATAAAGGTCCATAATTCTTTTTGTAAGAAACTCCGGGTAAGTTACTCAGATTTTTCACGTTTTGTTGCGGGGCGAGCCTGGGTGTTCATAGACCGGGCTGGCCCACGGCTGTTAGTATGAATTCTGCTCATGGTTATAATAAATATTATGAATTTTACTTTAATATGTTTGGCATTATATTACAATAAGATATTTTAATTATTAATAAATATCATCAGGAGGTGAGTTATATGAGCGGTGCATTTAACGCAGAAATAAAACAAATCCTTGATGCTCTTGGGATTAAATCCGTCAATTCCGGTGCCACAACCGGTGGCCGCAACGGCTGGCTTGTAACAAAAGGAAAAGAACTTGTTTCCTATTCCCCCATCAACGGCAAGCCCATTGCCGGTGTCGTGACGGCAGAAAAAAAAGATTATGACGCTGTGATCGAAAAAGCCTGGGCCGCATTTAAGATATTTCGCATGATGCCCGCTCCCCGGCGCGGCGAGATGGTCCGTGAAATCGGTGATGCGTTACGGGCAAAGAAAAAGGCTCTGGGTGCCCTGATCGCCCTTGAAGTCGGTAAAATCCGGGCCGAAGGCGAGGGTGAGGTCCAGGAGATGATTGATATTGCCTATTTCGCCATGGGCCTGAGCCGCCAGCTTTATGGCCTGACCATGCATTCCGAACGGCCTGAACACCGGATGTACGAACAATGGCACCCCCTGGGAATTGTCGGACTGATCACCTCGTTTAACTTTCCTGCGGCACCGTGGTCCTGGAACAGCTTGATCGCCTCTGTGTGCGGTGACGCAATCGTGTTCAAACCCAGCTCAAAAACACCTTTGACCAGCATTGCCATCCAGAATATTATCGCCCCTGTGGTTGATAAATACGGCGTTGGGGGCATTTTCAACATGGTTATCGGTTCCAGGGAGGACGTGGGCGAACCCATGCTCCATGACCCGCGCATTCCCTTGATTTCCGCCACAGGCTCCACTGCCATGGGCAAGCATGTGGGGGAAGTGGTGGGCGGCCGTTTAGGGCGCTCTCTGCTGGAACTTGGCGGCAACAATGCCATTATCGTTACCGAAGACGCGGACATGGACATGGCTGTCCGGGCCACCCTGTTCGGTGCTGTGGGAACTGCCGGGCAGCGCTGCACCTCCACCCGCAGGATCATCATTCACGCTTCGGTAAAAGAGAGCTTTGTCAACAACCTGATCAAAGCCTACAAACAGGTCAAGGTCGGCAATCCCCTGGACAACGATACCCTCATGGGGCCGCTGATTGATCAAGGGGCTGTCCTTGCCATGGAAGAGGCCCTGAAAGCCGTAACGGCCTGTGGGGGCAAGGTGCTTTGCGGCGGCGAACGGATCACTGTGGCAGGTTGTGAAGGCGGCCATTATGTGAGTCCGGCCGTGGCTGAAGTGAAAAATGAGTTTCCCATTGTCCAGAGCGAAACCTTTGCCCCCATCCTGTACATCATTGAATACGATGCATTTGATCACGCCCTTGCACTGCACAATGACGTACCCCAGGGGCTTTCTTCCGCAATCTTTACAACATCCATGCATTACCAGGAAAGGTTCTTGTCACATAAAGGCTCTGACTGCGGCATTGCCAACGTGAACCTGGGTACCTCCGGCGCTGAAATCGGCGGTGCATTCGGCGGTGAAAAAGAGACCGGCGGCGGCCGGGAATCCGGATCCGATGCATGGAGGGCGTACATGAGGCGTCAAACCAACACCATTAACTGGGGCAAGGAACTGCCGCTGGCCCAGGGTATCGAATTTAATATCGGATAGCACAAAATAGTTTTAGAAAAGGAGTTATAAAATGACAAACAGCATATTTACCATCCCCAAACCCTATAATGAACCGGTCAAGATGTTTGCGCCGGGCAGCCCGGAACGCGGGGCATTGTCCGCAGAGCTTGGCCGCCAGATGGCGGAACCGGTGGAAATTCCGGTAATCATCAACGGCCAAGAGATTAAAACCGGTGATGTCCGTGATGTGGTCTGTCCCCATGACCACGGTCATGTGCTGGGTAAAGTGCACCTGGCAGGCGAAAAAGAGATCAAGGCTGCCGTGGACGCCGCTTTGACGGCAAAAGCGGCCTGGGAGACCATGAACTGGCAGGAGCGGGCAGCGATCTTTTTAAAGGCAGCGGATTTGATCTCCCGGAAATATTCGGCCAAAATCAATGCGGCAACCATGCTGGGCCAGTCCAAAAACGCCTTCCAGGCCGAAATTGACTCCACCTGCGAGCTGGTGGACTTTCTGCGCTTTAATGTCGGCTACATGGAAGAGATCTACGCCAACCAGCCGTTCAGCGAAAAAGGGGTTTACAACCGGTTGGAATACCGCCCCCTGGAAGGATTTGTTTTCGCTTTAACCCCGTTTAACTTTACAGCCATTGCCGGCAACCTGCCCACTTCGCCTGCCATGATGGGCAACACGGTTGTGTGGAAACCTTCCACCACGGCTGTTTTATCCAATTACTACGTGATGGAGATTTTGAAGGAAGCAGGCCTTCCCGGCGGTGTTATCAACTTTATCCCGGGCCACGGCTCCCAGATCGGTGACATTTTGTTCGCCCACAAGTATTTTGCAGGCATGCACTTCACCGGCTCCACAGGCGTATTCCAGAATCTTTGGAAAAAAACGGCTGAAAACATTGAAACCTATGTCTCCTATCCCAGGATCGTAGGGGAAACCGGCGGTAAGGACTATATTTTTGCCCACGCAAGTGCTGATGTGGATGAGTTGGTTACAGGCATCATCCGGGGCGCCTTTGAGTTCCAGGGCCAGAAATGCTCTGCATGCTCCCGCCTTTATGTACCGGCCTCCCTGTGGCCGGCTGTCCAGGATCAGCTCAAAGAGAAAATCGCTGAAATCAAGGTGGGACCGGTGACCGATTTCACAAATTTTGTGAATGCCGTGATTGATGAAAAATCCTTTGACAACATCGACGGTTACATTTCACGGGCAGAAAACTCTCCCGATGCCGAAGTGATCATCGGCGGCCGGCGGGACAAGTCCAAAGGCTATTTTGTTCACCCCACCGTGATCCTGGCCAAAACACCGGATTATGAATCCATGGCCGAAGAGATCTTCGGACCGGTGCTCACGGTTTATGTCTATGAGGATAATGATTTTCATGCCACCCTGGACATTCTGGACAACACAAGCCCATATGCCCTGACCGGCGCTGTTTTTGCCCGGGACCGCGAAGTGGTCAATGCCCTGATGGCCCGCTTGACCCACACCGCCGGAAACTTCTACATCAATGACAAACCCACAGGAGCCGTGGTCGGCCAGCAGCCCTTTGGCGGAGCCCGCAAGAGCGGCACCAACGACAAAGCCGGCTCCTACCTGAACCTGATCCGCTGGGCATCCCCACGGACCATCAAAGAGACCCTGGTTCCCCCGGTAAATTACGGCTATCCGTTCATGGGATAACCAGGTCTGATTGTTTAGAATAATACAAAAGGGCAGATACCGGTTAAACCGGTATCTGCCTTTTTGTATGAAAGTACCAATAAGTTACTTAGTTTCTTTTCTGTTTTGTTGTGGGGCGAGCCTGGGTGTTGATAGACCAGGTCGGCCCATGGCCGTTAGTAATCATAGTTTGACCATACCGCACTTCATTCTACAGAAAACATCAAATCTGAAAATACATTTGGACATCTTTTCGTTTTTCCCCTATGCTTTCAATTTACTTTGTTTAAACCATCCTCAAAAAGGATGGTTATTATTTTCCGAACAAAGGTTTTTCGGAAAAACCACCATAACGGTCGGAACTGCCGCCGGCTGGAAGGACAAGTTTTATGACGGAAGCAATTAAATCAGGGGATACCATTGCCGTTGATTATACTGGAAAATTAGAAAGCGGAGATGTGTTTGACTCCTCAGAGGGCAGAGAGCCGCTGACTTTTACCGTTGATTCGGGCATGCTGATTAAAGGCTTTGACCAGGCCGTTATCGGCATGAAGAAAGGGGAATCTAAAACCGTAACCATTCCACCTGAAATGGGATACGGCCCAAGAGACGAAAACGCCATGGTAGACATCCCAAGGGCCCAGTTCCCCCCGGAGATGGATCTGAAAGAAGGCCTTCAGCTTCAGCTCCAGAACCCGGCAGGCCAACCGGTTCCTGCGCGGGTGGCAAAAATAAGCGAGACAAGCGTCACCATGGACGTGAACCATGTTCTGGCCGGTAAAACCCTTATTTTTGATATCACCATTGCCGAAACCGGGCTGGAACCCCCGGCAAGCAGCTGCGGCACCAAAAGCGGGGGCTGCGATACGGGCTGCTGCGGATCATGTAACTGTTCTGATTAATTCATAATGTTCTCCTTGGAGCATCTCAATGGTCAAAAAAAGTCTCATTTTAACAGTTGATGACAAACCTCAGAATCTTCAATTTCTTGGGAAGCTGCTTTCCGATAACGGATATGAAGTTGCCATGGCCCAAAGCGGGGCACAGGCCCTGACGTTTTTACAATCCGAATTCCCGGATTTGATTCTTTTAGATGTCATGATGCCGGAGATGGATGGGTATAAAGTCTGTGAAACGTTGAAGGTCGAATTTCCCACCCATAATATTCCGGTGATTTTTTTAACGGCCAAGTCTGATGCCCAGGATATTGTAAAGGGCTTTGATGTGGGCGGAGTTGATTATGTAACAAAGCCCTTTCATTCGGCTGAACTTCTGGCCCGCATCAAAACCCATATCGAACTTAAAACCCTGCGCGGCCTTTTGCCCATGTGCTCACAGTGCAAGAAAATCCGGGATGACGGGGGGTTCTGGAATGATGTGGACAGCTATTTTGAGGCCCACTCTCACCTGACCTTTACCCACGGCCTGTGCCCTGTATGCATGGACGAGTTGTATAACGGGTATGACTGGTATAAAAAGAGGAAACGGTCTGATACCCATGAATAAGGGGCCGGGCAAAATAATTTCCCCTTTTTGCTGATTTTTTGTTCGTTCAGACCCATGATCAGAATTAAATCTGCCACAGATCCGCCGAGGGCGGCTTAAAAGACAAGCAGATGGGCGATTTTATTTTGATCATGGGTCTTAGGCCTTTAGGTGCACCGTTCTTTTTGGGAGGTGCGTCTGTTCTCCCCCCTGCCATAGTAAATTCCAATTCATTTGCTGCGGACGTATAAATCCTTTATTGTTAAGGGCTGCGTCTGTTTTTTTAACCGGTCTGATTGCTTTTTTCCGGGAGTGCGTTATGTTAATATCGTTGATTAAGATGAAAGAGGAAAAGGCCTGGTTCTGTAACCTGGCCGTTAAACATTAACTCCTTTGTCCCAAGAGGCCTGAACATGGCATATGAATTTGGTTTCAAGGAAGCCCAGGACTATGATGCCTTTTTCGAAAAAGGCCGGGGCAAACACTGCCTTGACCTTGAAATCGAATTAATCAGCGCTCTGATCAGCCCCCAGCCGGGCAAGCGTTTACTGGACATTGGCTGCGGCACGGGATTAAGCCTTGAACCTTTTATGGATCGGGGCATGAACCTGACCGGTCTTGATCCTTCCCCATATATGCTGGACAAGGCTGCTGAACGGCTCGGCCGGCAGGTTGATCTGCACCGGGGAACGGCAGAGGATTTGCCCTTTGAAGATAATGCGTTTGATACGGCACTGATGTTTTTCAGTCTTGAATTTTCAGACCGGCCGGCCAAGGCCATTGAAGAGGCCTGCCGGGTGGCCCGGGAACAGGTGGTAATCGGCGTCCATAACTGGTATGCTCCCCAGAGTATGGCCCGGCGGATCAAAGGATTTTTTTCCCCGGATATGTATAGCCACGCCCAATTTTTCAGTGTGTGGGAGTTGAAAATCATGATGACCTCAATATTGGGGAAAGTGCCTGTAAAATGGCGGACAACCTTACAATTCCCGCTGCTGTCCGGGCGCCTGATTGCCAGGGTGGAACGGTTTCGCCTGATTCAGTGGTCTTACTTCGGCGGCTTCATTGGCATGCGTATCAAGCCGGTGCCTAAGTTTCGCACCCGGCCCCTGGTCTTGAAAACCCGGAGCCATAAAATCAATAAGCCGGCCACAGGCCTGGCGTTAGGATTGAAGGTAAAAGAATGATACGTGCCCGTCTTTATGACCCCCTGGCTGATAATAAGGTCAAATGCCTGGCCTGCAACCATTATTGTACAATCGCACCGGGGCATACCGGCATTTGCGGCGTCCGGGAGAACCGGGAGGGCAAGCTTTTTTCCCTGGTGTATGACCGGGTGGCGGCGGCCGGTGTGGATCCCATTGAGAAAAAACCCCTTTTTCATTTTAAACCCGGCTCCCTCTCTTATTCCATTGCCGCGCCCGGGTGTAATTTTAACTGCCGGTTTTGTCAGAATGCCGATATATCCCAGGTCCGTGACCAGGGCGCGGACCCTTTTTCAGGCCGTCTTGCCGGCGATGCCGTGACGCCTGAAGCGATTGTGGCAAAGGCTGTGGAATCAGGCTGCCAAAGCATCTCCTACACCTATACCGAACCCACGGTTTTTTTTGAACTGGTTTTGGATACAGCCATGCTGGCAAAGGACGCAGGACTTGCCAATATCATTGTTAGCAACGGATTTATGAGCCCTAAACTGCTGCAGGCTTCTGCCGCAGTGCTGGATGCAGCCAATGTGGATCTTAAATCGTTCTCGGATGAGTTTTATACCCGGTATTGTAATGGCCGCCTGGAACCGGTTAAAGAGACGTTGAAGGCCATGGCGGATTTAGGTCTCATGGTGGAGGTGACCACCCTGGTCATCCCGGGACTTAATGATGATCCCGGCGAGCTTGGGCAGATGGCGTCCTTCATTGCCGGGGAACTAGGCACTTCAACCCCCTGGCATCTATCCCGGTTTCACCCGGCATTTCAGATGACCCAGACCGGGCCGACACCCGTGGAGACCCTTGAAACGGCCTGCGACATTGCACAGTCAGCCGGGCTTGCCCATGTGTACACCGGCAATGTACCCGGTGCCAGGGAAAATACCCGTTGTCCGGACTGCGGACAGACGGTTGTCAAACGATTTGGTTATTCAGTGGAAAATCTGTTAACCCAGACGAATAAATGTCCCGGGTGTGGTTCGACGGTGTTCGGGATCTATTAAGGCATTAAGGCTTGATAATACGGTTTTTGCTAATTTGCCCATCTTTTTGCGTTGGAAACGATTTTCCCACCTTGAATTTGAACAAATTCCCTAAGAGCTTGATGAGTGAGTAAAGAGATATTTTGTATGTGTTCAGCTTCTGACATCCTGGAACGTATCCAGGTTCAGTCTCCCGTTGCCGGCATCCTTGAAACCCTTTGGCACTCCGGCTATCAAGCCTTTCTGGCCGGCGGGGCCGTTAGGGACGCCCTCCTGGGCACCCCCCCCGAGGATGTGGATATCCTTACCAATGCCTTGCCCGGTGATTTGGCCCGGCTGTTTGCCGGCCGGGATTCTAAGTATGTGGGAAAAACCTTTGCCGTGACCCTGGTTGACAACGTGGAGGTGGCAACCTGCAGACCTGCAGACAGAAAAGCTGTGGCGGCCGGCCTGGCCTTTCCGGCCACGGACCTTGGCCGCCGGGACCTCACCATCAACAGCATGGCCTGGGACCCCAAGACCCGGTCCCTGGCAGACCCCTTTGGCGGGCAGGCGGACATTGAAAGTAAAATGATCCGATTCACCCGGGACCCCTTTGACCGGATTGAAGAGGATCCCGTGCGCATGGTCAGGGCCTGCCGGTTTGCAGCCCGCTTCGGATTCAACATTGAGCCGGACGCCTTTGGGGCCATCCGTGCCCAGGCCCATAAAATTACGGCCCAAGCGGCCGCAGACCGGATTCAGCGGGAAGTTGTCAAGGCCATGGCCATGGACAAGCCATCGGGGTTTTTTAACCTGCTTCATGATACCGGGCTTTTGGTTCATATTCTGCCAAGCCTTGACCGGTGCTATGGCCTGGACGGCGGCCCCCACCACGGTGAAACCGTATTCGAACACAATCTTCTGGTGGGCGATGCCCTGCCGGCATCCATGCCCATACTGCGGCTGGCAGGTTTTCTCCATGACACGGGAAAAGCGGAGGCGCTGGAAATCAAGGACGGCCGGAACTCTTTTCCCGGACACGAGCAATTCACCCAAACCATGATGGCCGACCTTGAACGTCTCAGGTTTTCCAGAAAGGATATGGATTATATCCACGCCCTGGTCCGGGGGCACATGCGTCCTTTAAAGGCAGATACCACCCCGAAAGCGGTACGCAGGCTTCTGGTCATGCTGGATGATCTGAACCTCTCCTACCGGGATTTTTTACGTATGCGTATTGCCGACAAAAAAAGTAATTTGAATCCGGTCAAAACACCATACACCCTTGGGGATATCCGCCTGCGCCTGGGAAAAATCCTGGACGCCATGAATGAACAAACGGCATTTAATATGAATGACCTTGATATTTCAGGCCGTGACATCCAGGATATTCTAAGGCTGCCCCAGGGGCCGGCCATTGGAAAGATCAAAGCATTTTTATTTGAAAAGGTGCTGGATGATCCGGCCCTGAATCAAAAAAAGAGCCTGGTCGATCTGGTCCGGCAGATGGACCGAAACGACTTTACAGATTGAGGTTCCGGTAATATAAATTAGATCCGGCACAACGTGACTATACATTTTATAAAG
>JAKSBO010000997.1 GCA_022361095.1 Desulfobacterales bacterium
ACCCCTATACCACCGAAGCCATTTTGGATGACATTCTGGATGAACAGGAGCAGATTTATCATCAATTTTAACCAGGATCCGGTCAGGCGCCTTTAAGTTTTTTTACGTAAGCGCTCTATAAACCCCATTTATGATCATCAAAAATGAGCCACACCGATTCATTTTATAAATCTCCTTTGCTTTTTTCCGTTATAGGGTCATGGTATTCAAAACCAGCTTCAATCAAAATATATTCCAACATTATCCCAACCTCTGCTTTTGAGTTCATCAAGCATCCACTTTTGTGTTCGGGCATTGACATGAACCCGTCTTAGGTGTGGTGGTAGTTTGGGTTTTGGTTTTCCCCTGTATCCTCGATGTTTTTCTACCATTATTCTATCTCCGATATATACATGAAAACCACTGTGGCGCCATGAAAGCATGTTTTCACGGTTAGGCACATCATAGATGTACATTGGAAAGCAACCATTCTCCATATTCAACTGAACCGGTACAATCCATAGAAGCCCTTTTTTTTGATTTTGACGGGGTTCTGGCAGACTCAAACCCGTACGAAAAAAACCTTTGAAATATTGTTTAAAGACTTTTCCGATGAAATCATAAAAGCGACTGTTCGCTACCACACCTTGCGCGGCGGTATCAGCCGGGTTGAGAAAATCCGGTAAGCCCATGAAAACATAATTAAAAATTCTATAACGGAAAAGGAGGGTTATGGAATGGGCGGACCGGGTTTCAGATCTCGTAGTAGAGGAGGTGGTTCGGGTTCCCTGGATAAAAGGGGCAAAAGCGTTTCTGGACAAATATTCGTCAAAACTGCCTGTTTTTGTGATCTCAGGTACCCCGGAAACCGAACTCAAATATGTGGTGGATCAAAGGAAAATGAGCTATTACTTCAAGGAGGTCCTGGGTTCCCCTGTCAAAAAACCTGCGCATATCCGGAGGCTGCTGGCAAAATACCGCCTTACACCGGAACGTTGTGTTTTCATCGGAGATGCCCTGACAGATTATAATGCCGCCTTGGAAGCCGGCCTTTATTTTATCGTTATCCAGGGCGAAGTCCGCTTTCCTGATACCGTGACGCCTCTGCCTGACTGCCGGGGGATTGAACGTGCTTTAAAAACATTTGCCCGGCATTTTGACCCAAAATGTTCAGGCTGTTATCTCATCCAAAAGCAATATAATCCTCGTAGATTACTACAGCGACAACCTTGATGTCTTGACGTTAAAATCCTCATGACTTCTGCAACGATGAGGTAATATTTTAACTTTGGTGTCGCTTGGTCCGGAGACTGTAATGTTATGCAAATTGAGTCCACCAGGATTCAAATCAGTTTAAAATGCCGGATTAATTCCGACAGTTCCTTTGAGATCCGGTTCATTTCGTCGGTACGGCTTTTTATCTGGCTGCTGTTTTCGTCAACCACGGAAGCATTTTTATTGATTTTCGAGATATCCCCGGCAATGCCCCTGGTGGCGGCGGCAACCCCGTTAACATTATTATTTAATTCCTCCATTCCTGCGGCAGCTTCTGAAATATGAGCCGATGTTTCGTCCACAGCCCGGGACTGGCTTCGGATCTGTTCCACGATTTCTGTGACAATCTGGTTCACCGCCATAATGGTTTCAGACATCTGCCCGGTTTCCCGGACCACTGAATCCGTGGCTTTCTGAATATGGCTGATTCGTTTTTTTATCAGCTGGTTTGCCTCAGATGCCTGTTTCGCCAGGTTCTTGATCTCATTTGCCACAACCGAGAACCCCTTGCCTGCCTCCCCTGCCCTAGCCGCCTCAATGGTTGCATTCAAGGAAAGCAGATTGATCTGGCAGGCGATCTCCTCAATTGATTCCGAAACATTGTTAATGGCTTTTGTGTCATTGCCCAATACCGTAATTTGGTCGAGATTTTCGGCTGTCTTATCTACGGCTTTGTGGGTAATCCGACCGGCTTTGGTCAGGTTTTCGTTGATCCCGATATTTGTTTTGGTCAGTTGTTCGGTGTTCGTGGCAATGGTGTCCACGTTATTGCTGGTCTGTTCACTGTTGACGGATATTGCGTCCATATTTTGGTTCGTTGTTTCAGCGGAATCCCTGACTGAATTTGTAAACCTGAACATATCCCGGCTGTTTTCGGCCAGGGAGTTGGATATGCCCAAAAGGTCGCTGGCCGAATCAACCGTTTGTGAGATGCTCTGGGAAATCCTTTGAAACATCAGGTTCAGGTTATCGGCCATATGGTTCAGCGCCTCAAACAGGACGCCGATTTCATCTTTGCTTTCGTGGGTGATTTTCTGGGACAAATCACCCTTGGACATATATTCAACAAATACCATCGCCTTTTGAATCGGGCTGTTGATTGTCCGGCGGAAAAAGAAAATCAACAGAAGAACAGTAACAAAAAAGATCATGATAATGCCGGTCACCATCATTACAAACTTTGACAGCATGGCAAAGATCTCTTGTTTTCCGTCTTTAATGATATACAGAAATTGGGGATTGCTGTCTTTAAAAACCGGAATCGGAACTCTGTAGATAAAATGCCAGTTCTGGACATCCACAGGCTTTTGGGGATCAAACCGGAATATTTTTTCTGCCTGGGGACCGGCGGGGTCTATTCCATCGGAAATCAGCCTGACGGAATTATAGATCAGCATATCAGCCTGGCTTGCCGCCAGGAGTTCTGACAGTATCTGCTCTATCCGGATGCCTATTCTGGAAAAATAGTACTCTTTGGGATTAAAATGGGCAAAAACACCAAATAGATAGAGTTGGTCGTCGATGTCTTTGGCAATGCCGTACCCCGTTTTTTTTTCATTCCTTGCAAAAGCGGCCAGGGGGTCTTTTAACGGCTGCCCCACGGCGGCTTGTCCATTCTGCCGCCAGATCACCTTGCCTTGGTATATGAGGTCAAACAGCTCGGCATGGGGGTTTTTGCTTTTAATGTAATTAAAGGTATTGTTGGCTTCACTGGAAAGTTTGTCTGAATAGAGACCCAAAAGTTCTTCCGGCTGTTTGTCCTTAGGATTGATTCCCAGATTTTTTTTTTGCACACCGTTTTATGCTTTTACCTGACAGGTACTTGATAAAACATTTTGCTGCGCCATTGAATTTTTTATTTTTAGGGATCGCTTCACCCAGAAACGCCAACTCCTGCATATGGGACTGAATTGTATAATTTAAGGCAACCTGCATAGCGACTAGGTTTTGCTCTAGTTCCTGTTTATATTGGTGGTAACCCCACCAGCTGGCACCGCTGCTGATACAGAAAATAACGATAAGAAATACAAACAATATCAGAGTAAGGAATTTTGCCTGAAGGCTTTTTCCAAACATCACTCTCCCTTAAAAAAAGTGTGGCGAAAAACTAAACGCCTGGTGTCTATGTATAGTGAAATAAAAGGGTAAAAAATGGTCACTCAACAGGAAAGCCGTTCTTTTTCCACGTATAAATCCCTTCCCTGAGCCAGAAAACATTGCTGAATCCCATCTTCACCAACGCCAGGCTGGCTTTGGGGGACCGCCAACAGGTGACACTGTTGCAATAGGCGACGATTTTATCACTTTTTTCAATATCCCGGAGGCTTTCGTATTTTTTTAAAACGGCAACGGTTTTATCGATAGCAGCCGCTTCAATGCTAATATCACTGGGTACTATGCAGTTTTCCGCACCCGGAATATATCCGGATTCATAGTCGGACGCCTTCCGGGCGTCAAGAAGGTAAAAATCCTCTCCTTGATCCAACCAATTTTTAAGGGTGGCAGAATCAATGATGTTGATACCGGGCAGACTTTTGGGCGTCTCTTTTGTACCTGCCGCCCCAGCCGGGGTGGTAAGCAATAAAAAAAGAGAGAGCATGATAAAAAGCCACGCACATCTGTTTGTAGACATGTTTCCTCCTGTTGATAAAAGTGAATTTTCGTAACTATACGCTGTGTTCAGAGTTTGTTTGAATTTCATGGAAATTCAATGATTGATATTCTACCGCATGAAATCCGTCTATATTTGAGACAATATTTTCAATTTCAATTGGTTAGAAAAAGTTGAACACAGCGTTAAATGCCGGAATTTCAACCATCGGGCTTTTAAGTTCAAAAGGGGGGTAGTGAACCGTTGTTGAGAATCAAGAAGAAATATAAAAGCATATAGTTGATATATCTCAACCATATCACCTGGTTAAACCGGAAGCAAGAAAATTTTCGGGTTTAGCCAGGATATTTGATCCGGATATTCCCCCGGTTAAAATTTTATCGCGCCTGGAACTCAAACCAAAATACTAATTATTAGAGGCACCCCTAAGAGCTTGTTTGAAAATTAGTCATTCGACCATAAGACCATTTCCGGCGCCCCGGGACGGAACGCCCAAAAAAGGATTGATATTTGCAAAATGCAAGGATATAAATCATATCTTTAACTGGTATGGAATTTCAGGGAGATTCAATCATGTCGATGTCTTTCAAGTGGGTATGTTTCATGGCGATTCTTACGATGGTGTTTGCACTGCCGGACTGCCGTGCCGGAGGGGATGGTTTTGTCCCCCGGGATGCCGGCCTTCAGGGGAAGCGGACCATGGCCCGTACAGTGGATAAGGTTTACCAGGACACCCAGTGGCGCCTTGAAATCTATCTCAACAACAAGGGGACAAGAAGCCAGGGCAGCATGGGCCTGCTCTATTCCGGCACGGAACCTGTCCGGGGGAAAAAGGGTGAGATCAGGGATATCAGCATTGGCAAAGTAAGGTACAACGGACCGGAAGCGGGCCGGAAACACCTTTGGGATGCAACGGGCTGGCAGATGCTGGACCCCAGGG
>JAKSBO010000753.1 GCA_022361095.1 Desulfobacterales bacterium
ACCGAAGTCACCGTGGATGATATCAGCCAGATCCTTGATGTGATCCAGGATGTCAACAATATTGTCTCAGTCATTGCATCAGCCGTGGAAGAACAGAACACCACCACCCGGGAAATCGCCGCCAATGTGTCCCAGGCATCCGACGGCATCCAGGAAATCGCCCGGAATGTGGCGGAAAGTTCCACCGTATCCGGGGAAGTGGCAAAAGATATAGCCGATGTCGACCAGGCATCCGGGAAAATCAGCGACATGAGCCAAGGCATCTCCGACAGTGCCGACGAACTCCGGCAACTTGCCGACCGCCTTAAAAATACGGTCTCCAGATTCAACCTGGGCACCGAAGGCTGATTGCCCCACAGATTGTCCGCCAGCCCAACACCCCCGCCCGGGCCACGTATCGTTACCGGGCGTTTCGGTGTACTGTCCGTATCCGGGTTCCCCCCTCCAGACTTGGATACGGGCAGCACCCTTCACATGCCTGTCCGGTTGCTTGACAGGGCAACGGTCCCGGAAGGAACTGTACCGGGGGATTATGCCTACTTTTTTAAAGCGTTATAGCTTTCCAACGCCATATGCGCTTCGTGCGCCTTTAAAAACCGATTTTTATAACAGCCACAGGCTGACCTGACATATCAGTTGCCAGGCTCAGCCCACAACAAAGTTTGAAAGATCTGAATAACTTACACAGACTTTCTTATAAAAATCCCTGTTAACCTATAAAGCTCTCAAGAAATTGTTCTTTCAGCAACTTTCTCCACAGCGCGTACCCGTTGGCACTTAGATGCAATCCGTCTTCTTCAAACAGTATCTCTTTGTTACCGGCCTGGTCCATTGCATCGAATATATTAACAAAGGTGCAGTTGGGGTGGAACGCGTCTATTTCCTGTTGAATAATGCTGTTTGTAAATATGATCGAATTTATCAGATCCTGCCTGACAATGCTTGGTTTAATGGAGATAAACGCGACGGGTATATTTCCGCAATGCCGGTCAATTAAGCTCATTACGTATTTAAAACAGATAAACACTTCTTCCGGGTGCCGGCCTTCCCCCAGGTCATTATCCCCGGCATAAAAAATAAGCAGATCAGGATGGTGCCGGGGCACCAGCCGCTTAAAAAACCAACAGCAGGCGGCCGACGTGGAACCGCCGAACGCCTGGTTGATAACGTCAAATTCCGGAAAATCATTCGGAAAATCATCCCATAAGCGCAACGACGAGCTTCCGTACAACAGCAGTCTGGGCTTTTGCCCTTTAGCCATTACCGGCTTTGATTCAAGCGATTCTATCTCATCATTATACCAAAACATACCTGTTAAATTACCGCCCCGGGACGGACGGATAGCGGTTAGAAATTGAAAATTTCTAAAACATTAAACTATTTTGTTATTTTCAGCAATGGCAGATTCTCATATGCACCATCGAGCAAACACCAAGCATATCCGCGATGGAAGAAGCCAATTTCGCCTTAAACGGGACCCCTTGCTTCATTCCCCTGGACATCGGTGTTGATTCAACAACCTGAATTCTTTTGTCCCATTTTTCAAGGTCTTTTACGGGTTTAAGGCCCCATCCGCCATCCATGGACATGCCCATGCCCCCTTTTTTCAGCACCTGCTTTTTCGCAATTTTCATTCCCATGGGTGAGAGGGAATCAAAATAGAAATCACATGATTTAAAATAGTCCGCAACTTGAATGAAAAAGTTTTTGATCTGGGCTTCATGGAAATAACAAAACACACCACCGGCCAGAAACAGCAATCCGTCCCGCACCTCTATATCCTTAAACCAATCGGTATCCAGAAATGAAGAGGCAATGCTTTTGTGCCTGTCGCTCTCTTCATAGAAATTTTTTCTAAGTGCGATAACATCCGGCAAATCAAGCTCATAAAACATGATTTTACCATTATCAATCCGGCTGAAGGTGGTGTCCAGGCCGCAGCCGATATTAACAATTGCCGCCCCGGGATGTTGTTCGATGAACCCCCGCGCCATTTTATCCGTATGCAGGCTGCGTGCAACCCAGCCGTTCTGTGACATGGATTGTGTTTTTTCGATATCTGAAAAATCGTAATCAATCTGCCGGATAATCTCCACCGCGTTGTGATCCACCAACCGCGGGTTGCTTTTTTGTGTTTCATATGCCCTGCCCCATAACGGCAGCAAAAGCGTCTCTTCAACCGTGCCGGTTTTGATGCGTATTTTCTGAGTCATTGTTTTTCCTTTCGCTGTTAAAAACTAAATCCCTGGGATATTCCACGCCTTTATTCTCTGCTGGGCCTGCCACATGGCAGCGTATCTTTTCTGCAGGGTCATCAATTCACTATGCGTTCCCTGTTCCGCAATTTTTCCCTCTTCCACCACCAGGATGTTGTCGGCCCCGGCAATGGTGGAGAGGCGATGTGCGATCACAATAACCGTTTTATCCGCGACCAGTCTGTCGATGGCCTTTTGTACCGCCACTTCGCTTTGTGTATCCAATGCAGCCGTAGGTTCATCCAGCATGACAACGGGGGCGTCCTTGAGTATGGCCCTTGCAATGCTTATACGCTGTTTTTCCCCGCCGGACATGGCGCCGCCGATATCCCCCACGATTGTGTTATACCCGTCGGGCAGGCGGTTGATGAACTCATGGCAAAACGCCTTTTGCGCGGCCTCTTTTACCTGTTCATCCGTGGCATCGGGGTTGCCCATCCGGATATTGTTCAAGATCGTGTCGTCAAACAGATAGACATCCTGAAACACCACGGACAGGTTTTTCATCAGATCTTCCTGCCGGATCTGCCTGATATCCGTACCGCCGATCTTCACGATGCCTTTCCGGGGATCGGCATAACGCATGATCAATTTAGTAATGGTTGTTTTGCCGGAA
>JAKSBO010000809.1 GCA_022361095.1 Desulfobacterales bacterium
ATTTAAATAAAAAAATAAATAATATGATGAATATGCTCAAACGGCTGCTCAGGGAGGATATCGATTTAAAATTCTTGCCGGGTGAAGATATCGGGATGATCAATATAGATCCGATCCAGCTCGATCAAATATTGGTGAACCTATGTATCAATGCCGGAGATGCCATTGACGGCATCGGTCAAATTATCATCAAAACCGGGCGGATTTTTATGGATGAAACATATTGCCGGCAACATTCGGATGCAGTTGCGGGGGACTATGTTACGCTTTCGCTCACAGACAATGGCTGCGGCATGGAAACAGCCGTGCTTGACAATATTTTCGAGCCTTTTTTTACAACCAAAACGGATTCAAAGGATTCCGGATTAGGTCTCTCCACGGTTTACGGTATCGTAAAGCAGAACAAGGGGTGCATACGTGTGAATAGCGAACCCGGAAAAGGCACTGTCTTTACGGTTCATTTGCCTGAATGGCGGGATACGGTATCTTCCGCCCTAAGAGAGACAGAGACTCCCGTGTCATATAAAGGGAGTCAAACCATTCTCCTTGTGGAGGACGAGAAAGCGCTGCTTAACCTGAACTGTGAGACACTGGAACAGATGGGGTACACGGTTTTGGCTGCGGATTCGCCCAAGAACGCCATACGTATTGCAGCCGAATACCCGGGGGAAATCCAGTTGCTCATGACGGATATCGTCATGCCCGAAATGAACGGCCTCGAACTTGCGAATAAGCTGATTCGCGAGCATCCGGGCATTAGGTGCCTTTATGTATCAGGGTATACGACTGACATTTTTTCTTCCCACGGTGTGTCGGACGAGGAGGTTCATTTCCTTCAAAAACCCTTTACAAAAAAAGAGTTGGAACATATGCTGCACAAACTTTTATCCTGATTTTCGTGTTCAATGGATACTATCCAGGGGTGTTTTCATCAAATAACCGTAAAAAATGTTGTTCCGGCATCGGACTTCCAAAAAGGTACCCCTGGACAAAGTCACACCCCAATTTTTCTAATAGTTTTGTCTGTGCTTCTTCTTCAACCCCTTCGGCAATAACCTGCAAGCCTAAGTTATGGGCCATATCGATGATGGTTTTGACCATAATGGCATCGTTGGGACTGATAAGGATTTGCCTGATAAAAGAGATGTCTATTTTTACATAGTCAATGGGCAGCCTTTGGAGATAGGCCAAAGAGGAGTACCCGGTGCCAAAATCATCAAGGGCGATGGTGAAGCCTATTTGCTTTAATTTTTTAAGATTCTCAATGGCTTTTTCAGGGTTTGACATAATAAGGGTTTCAGTGATTTCAAGCTCAATACTTTCCGGGGTGATTTTATTTTGTTCAAGAATCGTTGCCACGTTATCGACCAAGTCGCTTTGAGTCAGTTGGAATGCAGACACATTAACTGCGATATGCATCTTTGTCAGACCTGCCCGCTGAAACGACCGGCAAGTTTCGCATGCTGCGCTAAGAACCCATTCTCCAATGGGAACAATCATACCGTTCTTTTCGGCAATCGGGATAAACTCAGAGGGCAGAATAAATTTTCCATCTTCTATTTCCCATCGAATCAAGGCTTCGGCACCCACAATTTTTTTTCCCGTAAGTTGGACTTTAGGCTGAAAATAGAGCACAAATTGTTGTTTGATTATCGCTTTTCTCAGTTTATTTCCTATGTCAAACAGTTTGTTTGAGGCCAGGTTCATGGAGTCTGAATAAAAAGAGAATCCACCGGCTCCTTTTCTTTTGGCATCATACAGTGCGGTTTCCGTATTTTTTAATAAAACATCGGGATTTGTACCATCCCCAGGGAACACTGCCGCACCTATACTTGCGGAAATGAAAACCTCTTTTGTTTCGACGTAAACCGGTTGGTTAAATTCGTCTGACAATCTCTGGCACGCCTGGCCGATTTCATAAATATCGTTTGTATTTTGCAGGAGAATAACAAACTCATCTCCGCCCATGCGGGCCATGGGCGTCTCATTGGAGACCATGCGGGCCAGCAGGTCGC
>JAKSBO010000947.1 GCA_022361095.1 Desulfobacterales bacterium
AAAACACAAAAATTGTAAAATTTCTTTAACGTCAATTTACTGTCCCTAATGACAGTCTTGGGCGATGAAAAGGTCAGAAACCGATTTCGTATGACTTGAATCCGGATGACCGCAGTGCTGTTTTTTTCTTTCCGTCATAGCGTATGATCAGGCATTCGGTGTTTTCAAGGCTGTTGATCAGCGCCAGGGACTGGTGGGTATCCATGACCATCAATGCTGTGGCAAGGCCATCGGCCCGGGTGCAGGTGTCGGAAATAACCGATGCCGATACCACCGCATTTTCAACCGGATAACCGGTTTTCGGGCTGATGATGTGGGAGTAGATTTGCCCGTTTTTTTCAAAATAGTTTCTGTAATTGCCGCTGGTGGCTATGGCCTTGTTATCCAGGCGCACTTCTTTGTAAAGGCCGGAATTCAAAAACCCTTTTTCAGGGTTTGCGATGCCCACGATCCATGCCTTGCGATGCTTGTTTTCTCCTGCGCCGACCAGTTCTCCGCCGATTTCCACAAGATAGTTCTTAATACCGCCTTCCCGGATCAGCCGGGCAATTTCATCCACGCCATACCCTTTGGCTATGGAACCTAGGTCCAGTGTTATGCCGGGCATTGTTTTGGTCAGCAGATGATCTCCGATTTTAAGTTTATCAAAGCCGGTGCGGTTAAGGGCCGCGTTGATTTCCGCAGGTTCAGGCGGCGTGGTTCGCCGGCCTTTTGTGCCGAATCCCCACAGGTCCACCAGGGGTTTGACTGTGCCGTCCCAGGCCCCGCCGGTCAGGGTATGCAGGCTTCTGCATTGGTCAAGAACCTGGTAAAAATCCGGGGAAATCTTGAAAGCCTGGTCCTTTGGTGCGGCATTGAACCGGGACAGTTCACTCTCTTTCCGGTACATGGACAGCCGGGCATTTACCTGTTTTAAGCGCAGGTTGATTTTTTCCTGCCACAGGCTTTTGGAGAGCGGTTTGGCGGAAATCATCTTAATGGAATAGGAGGTGCCCATTGTCTGGCCGGTGAACACATACTCCTGGCCCGCCAATGACCGGGCAGGTAAAAGCAGGGCTGTTATAACAGGCAGCATCAGTGCAAAGATAAATATTGTTCTATTCTGGGTTTCAGACATGGGAATTATTCTCCTGATTCTGTTGGTTTGACAGGCATCTTTTTTATCATATCAGGTTGGATCTGTCTATTTTCGGTTCGGCCCTAAAATACCGGATGCAGACTTTGAAGCGGTGTATTGTGAATATCCGCTCCGGCTGAAGCTTCAGTACTTAGCAAAAAAGGATGGGACGTTACCATTGCACCAAGACAGTGCGCCATGAGAAAAGACTTTAGCTCCTTTAGAGTAACAAGAATTGCGCCAACAGGGGGCGTTCGAAGCGGTATGACATCGCATCAATTTAAGGGACAGCCTGGTTGATGAGAAATCGATGTGGGCAGTGAAACGCTTTACCCTTAACGCAGTGTTTGATATGAATGTAGTTTAGGGCTCACTCAAAAATAATTTTATATTTATGTGCGTAATTCGGGTTGATCCTTAAAATGAACTGGACACCTACGGGTGAATTGGTTATCTTTTCTATTTTGCTGCCTTTGGGCGCAGCATAGGTGTCAATGGAAAAACGCGGTTGGATAGAATTATGAAGATTACCGTATTAGATTATGGGGCCGGCAATGTCCGCAGCCTGATCAATGCTGTGGAAAAGATGGGCGGCAGCATTAAAATGGTTGAGAAACCTGAAGATATCCTGGCAGCTGAAAGGCTGATTTTCCCGGGTGTGGGCAATTACGGGGCCATGCTTGAGATCCTTCATGAGCGCGGGTTTGTTGAGCCCCTGCGCCAATATCTCAACGCTGACCGGCCGTTTTTAGGTATCTGTGTGGGCATGCAGGCCCTGTTTGAAGGCAGTGAGGAAGAGCTGGCCTCTACCAATGAGAGCATTGGATTTTTTAAAGGCCGGGTGAAACGTTTCAGAACCGAACTGTCCGTACCCCACATCGGGTGGAACGGCATCCATATCAAACAGGATTCTCCTTTTCTTGACGGGGTGGACCCGGATACAAAATTTTATTTTGTCCACTCTTACCATATCGTGCCTGAGAATCCCGATGTTGTTTTGACCTCCACCACCTATGATTACCCCTATGCCTCGGCTGTCCAGCAGGGCAATGTGATCGGCACCCAGTTCCATCCGGAAAAGAGCGGGACCGCCGGCATGCAGCTGCTTGATAATTTAATCCACTCCGACAGTTTGAAAGCCCGGGGGCCTGCGGATATACCGGCCAAAGGTCTGTCAAAAAGGGTCATTGCCTGTCTTGATGTCCGGTCCAACGACAA
>JAKSBO010000510.1 GCA_022361095.1 Desulfobacterales bacterium
CCATGCTGGGATTGAACTTTTTAAGAACGGAAATCAGATTCCGGTTCCTGACGAATTCCGCCAGCGAGTCCGGGATTCGGATATCTGGATGTTCTGCTGCCTCAAAGGAATCTATCCCTTTCTCTCCGGTCTTTTCCTGCAAGTCATGAATCACCTTGATAAGGGTTTCAAGGGTGAAGTATCCCCGGTCCTTTTTCAGGGCCCGGTAAAAAGAGGGAAACCCCTTTTCAATGATATTCCAAAGCAGCAGATGCTTTTCAACGTTGATCTTCTTATGGGCAACCAGGCCTTTTTGCAGGCTGAAATCATTTAAAAAACGCTTGAAATTCCTTGGATTGTTTTCAAGGACAGGCAGGATAAGCGGGAGATGTTCTTTTAAAAGCGGATCAATTTGTTGACCGGACGCCTTCATAATTGTATCTAAAAACGCGCTGAATTCAGGTTCCGGCTTCTTGGGCAGGTTAAAGGTTACCTGGATGATTTTATCCATGAACCGCCCGGCATTCTCCTGATAGGATTTTTCCAGGGCCCGGGTGATGATATAGTTGTCCGCGCCGATAACAAAGACACAGCCGGGAATATCCATGAACAGCTTGACGGTCTCAAGCACCCCGGCAATCCGGGGTTCAGGGCAGCGGTCCAGATCATCAATGAAAACGGTGAGCACACCGTCTTCATCATTGTATGTTTCAGCTTCATAAATTTGCGGCCGGCCGGACAGATAGGTCCAGATCAACCGTTTAAACGAACGTTCAAACTCATCATAAAACCCAAGTTTCTTCTTATGTCCCAACTCCTGCAAAAGATCTTTTGCGCCCACCCCGGTATATTTTTTGAGCAGTACGGACAAAAAATTACCCGGGTTCAGCGACTGGGTCAGCTTTTCGATCTCTCCTTTAAATTTTGAAAAAAAATCATCCCGGGCCATGGTATTCAGAATCTGCTCCAAGAGCGCCGCAAGAATCTGATCTTCATCCTTATACTTCCAGGCCTGGAACCAGACCGGCCTGCATCTTCGAAAGTGCGGAGCTTCATAGTCAGGCGTATTTTTGAGCTTATGGGCAATACTGCGCATAAGGGTGGTCTTGCCACTTCCCCATTTGCCGTAAATGCCGATGACCAGGGGCGTTTTATTCCGGCCGTTGGCAATGAGATCTGAAATGGTATCAATATAGGCGGAAAAGCCGAAATCGGCCTCTTTTTCGAGTGGGTTGTCAGGGAAAATAAAGACAGGATCAGCCATAAAGAGTCTCCCGGGAAATTTAATTTCCGTCAGGAATACAAAAGTTTCCCATCTATGTCAATTAATGTTCAGGAACCAGTTTGTTGCCGGATACGGTATTCATGGTCATGGGTGAAATAGATTTGTGAAATTGCCGTTATAGTTGTAATCTGGTCATATTTTATCTAAAGTTTTTACCACGGGTCATTTTTCAAAGAGTCAGGCCCGCAGATAAAATAAAGCAGATGAAACTGCACCGAACTTAGACTCATTTACAAGGCCTGTTAGAGCAGCCCTAAAGAGTTGATATTGCTCTTCTCCAATGGTGGCGGAACAATGAAACAACACCTGGCAAGACAATCTATCTTTAGACCAATTGCGGTTTTTTTCACTGCTTCTGCGATACTGTTTTCAGGATGTGCCTATTTCGCCAATAAACCGTTGAAAACCCTATCCTATGTTGCCGGCACCCCATCGCCCAACAGGAATCTGTTTATTTTTTTACGCGGCTTAGGCGGCAGCCATCATAGTTTTGAAAAGGAAGGCCTGGTTGAGGCGACCCGGCAAAGGGGGCTTGACTTTGATATGGCGGCACCCAATGCCCATTTTATTTACTATTTAGAGCGAACACTGCTCCAACGCCTCCGGCAAGATGTCATTCTCCCGGCCAAAGGCAAGGGGTATGAAAATATCTGGCTGGTTGGTTTTTCCATGGGGGGGCTTGGGTCCCTGCTTTATGCACACAAACATCCGGAGGATATTAAGGGCGTCTGCCTGATCTCCCCGTTTCTCGGTTATGATGCGCTTATTGACGAAATTAACAAATCGGGGGGACTTCAAAACTGGACACCTGGAGAATACTCACCGGATGATGATTGGCAAAGAATGCTATGGCACTGGATCAAAACCCGGGTGGCAAGCCAAAACGCCCCCCCTGTCTATCTTGGTTTCGGCACCGGTGATCCGTATGCCCAAGCGCAACAACTCCTTGCAACGGCCCTCCCTGCACACCGCGTCATTCGTTTAAAAGGCGCCCATGATTATGAAACCTTCAAAAAAATTTGGCAACGTTTTCTTGACCGGAATGTGTGGCGCGATAATGAAAAAACACGTCCGGCAGCACCGGATTGATTCCTCGATAAAGGGGGATCTGTTTTGATAAAAAGGAGAAGAGGTCTATGAAACATGTGATTCTGACGCTCTTGATATTCCTGGTTATGCTCCCAGGCTGCGCAAAAAAACATTGGGAATCTTCGTGGCATGACGCAAAGTTTATCACAGCACCGGCACCGACAGGGCGTCTTTACGCCCAGGCCCGGGCAAAGATCGGACAGGCATCGGATCAGCAGGGGGTTGAGTCAGCAATGGACGCATTGCAGCAGGTTTTGGCAGCCGATCCCTTTCATAAAAAGGCCCTGGCCTACCTTGGCAACCTTCATATTCTCCTGGGAACCGCATATACCGTTGACAGAAAGGAAAAAATATCTCATTTCCGCCAGGCCCAGAAGTATTGTGAACGATCCATGTATGTCAATCCGCAATTTAAGGCAGCGGCTGACGCGGGCAAAAAACCATGGGAAGCGGCCCCTACGCTCCGGGCTGAAGATGCACCGGCCATGCTCTTCTGGGTGATCGCGCTGCAATACGAATTTAAAGAGGGGATGACGATGCCGGATAAAATCATTAATGTCGGCTGGATGAAACGCGGCATTGTTTTTCTTGATCAAATCGTCCGGGTTGCCCCGGAATTTGGAAACGGCACCGTGGAATTTGCCTATAGCATCTGTTACGGGGTCCTGCCTTTTTTCCTGGGCGGAGATACCCACATAGCCAAGGCGTATATGAAAAAAGCCGTTGACAGGGGAAAGGGCTATCTTTTGCCCAGATGGGGCAGAGGAAAATATTTTCACCAGGTAACAGGAGATATGGAAAGCGCCCGTCAGGACCTGAACTGGGTCGCCGGTCAAAATATAGAAGAGGTTAAAGACCCTTATCCCTGGCGGGTTCATTTCATCAATGATGCCAGGGCCGAGCTGGATGGGTTGTAGTGTTTATGTTCATATACAGCCTTGTTTTCGCAGGCATCCTGATACTGTTTTTTCATCTGCTGTGCCGTTTAAAAAAATCCCAGATGATCTGCGCCGCATCAAACTTTTTTAAGGGGTGCCCTTTTTCCAATGAGCCGTAAAAAGCCTTACCCGGCCAGACATGCCCCCACCCGTTGAGTGAATACAGGGAGATTTCACTGTTATCAAGGCACTCTGCCCAGGACTTAAGGATTACAGCACCTTGATACAGTTCTCTCTCATTCACCGGTCCGCCAATTCGCTGAACCCGGTGGCCTTCTCCATGCCCGAGGCGTTGTCAAAAGCACCATGAATAACGACAACCAGGGGAAGCGGCGTATCCGGGTCGTAGGAGGGCGGTACGTGCACCTGGTAGCTTCTTTTAAGTAGATTGAACCGCATGTCCATTTTTTGCAAATAGGTCCCGGGACCAACCGCCCCCGGTGGCAGCTTCTGCATACACCCCACCAGGAAAGAAGAGAGAAACACCAGTTGAAAAATTGTATTCACAACCCTCATATGACCTCCCATTTATTTTCTGCAGCAAAACGTAGAGCAGAAGTATGAGGAAAACATGGCGTATTTCGAGGATTAAAATTTGTGACCAACTATGTCATCTGCAAAATTTACGGTTTTCCGACGGCATTATATTTTAAATTGATTCTCCAAGAACCGCAAGGGCCTTGGAACGGTCCCCGGTCAGCTTCCGTCCGGCATTCAAGCGGATACAGTGGTTAAAGAACCGGCTGGCTGAAAAAAGCGCTCCCGGTGCTGCGATCAACCCTTTGCCGGCGGAGTGTTCAAACACCTTTGTCGCGTTGATATGGGGGGGAAGAGCAATCCAGATCAGACAGCCGCCGCTGGGCCGCCGGAGGCTGCTTCCCTGGGGGAGGATTTCGGATAATCGCTGGATATGTTCGTCAATGCGGGTCTTCAGCCCCTTTCTAAGGGTCCGGGTGTGGCGGCGATGGGCCGTGGTCCCGATAAATGCGCTCAAAATAGCCTGGGCGGCCCGGCAGGTATCCATTGACGACCGCAGTTTTTCCTCGGTAAAGATCCCGGCGTGGTGACGGGATCTGATCCAGCCGACCCTGAGTCCCGGGGATATGGTCTTGGAGCAGGAGGAGATCAGGATGATCCTTGGATCATCGGAATAAAAGGTCAGGTTCCGGGGCCGGAAAGGACCGAAGTAAAGCTCACCGTACACATCGTCCTGTACAAGAAACGTGTCGTGTTTTCGGGCCAGGGCAACCAGTTTTTCTTTTGCCTCCTCGTTCATGGTCACGCCTGTGGGATTCTGAACATTGGGCTGGGCAATGATCATCCGGATATTCTGACTCCTCAACTCTTCTTCTAATATTTCCAGATCCATGCCGTCCGGTCCCATTGGGATCTCCACGACCCGGACCCCCAACGGGGCCAGTTGCCGGAAAAAATTCATATAGGCGGGAGATTCCAGGGCAACCCTGTCGCCCGGACGAAGCAGTGTGCGCAGGACAATAGCCAGGGCTTCGGTGGCCCCGTTGGTGATCACAATGTCCTGGGCAGCCCCAGGGCCGTCTGTCTCCAGGCTGGTTATGGCGATTCGTCTCCGGAGGCTGAAATCGCCCTCGGGATGGCTGTATTCCATCCAGGACCGGCTCAATCCCGCAGCCCCCCCCCCCCCCCCCCCCCCCCCCCCCCCCCCCCCCCCCCCCCCCCCCCCCCCCCCCCCCCC
>JAKSBO010000033.1 GCA_022361095.1 Desulfobacterales bacterium
AACGTCGCCAATCTCCTCGAACAAAACTTCGAAGTCGAAGTCGTTACATCCATGGAACAGGCCCTCGATGCAATGCGCACCGAAACCTTCCACGCGATCTATGCAGACACCGGCGACTTCCTCCCGCTCGAACGTGCTCTCGTTGGCTCCAAAGCATCGATGGTCCTCAACACCATCGGCGAAGGCGTTCTCGTCGTCGATACCGATGGCCGCTGCTCTTGGTCTAACACAAAAATGCAAGGCTTCGCCCCCGAAGTCTTCGAACACACCAAACGCATTTGCACCCAAGCCCTTCACATCTTCTCTTCTATCATCGCCCGCTCTTCTTCAAAACAAGTTCCCCGCTCAAAGAAATTTACCTTCCAGGTTCACGACCGCTACTACGAAATGATCACCTCACCGGTCATCGACGAATCCAGCAAGGTTCGCCAAGTCGTCGCAGTCGTCTGGGATGCAACATCAGGCCGCCGCCTCCAAGCAAAAATCGACGCAATCGACTCCGCAGGCCGCGAACTTTCTCGCATCGAATCTGATGTCGTCGCGAAAGCCACCCCATCAGACCGCCTCAAATTCCTCCAAGAAAAAATCATCAAGTATTCCAAAGACTTGATGCACTTCGATCACTTCTCAATCCGCCTCCTCGATAAACGTACAAACAAACTCGAAGTCGTCATCTCCGAAGGCCTCCCACACGAAGCCCTCGAAATCGACCTCTACGCTCAGCCCGAAGGTAACGGTATCTCAGGCTACGTCGGTGCGACAGGTCGTTCATACATCTGTCACGACACCGAAAAAGATTCCCGCTACGTCATAGGCCTCGCGCACTGCAAATCCTCACTCACTGTTCCTCTCACCCTCTTCGACGATGTCGTTGGCGTCTACAACGTTGAATCCGAATCCGTCGGCGCTTTCACCGAAGAAGATCGTCAGTTTGCCGAAATCTTTGGTCGCAACGTCGCTCTCGCCCTCAATATTCTCGACCTCCTTGTTGTCGAACGCTACACCACCTCAGGCCAAATCACAGACTCCGTCGCGCAAGAAATGGCTCAGCCCATTAACGACATCGTCACCGAAGCTCAGACCCTCATGGAAGAGTACATCGGCGACGACTCCATGCGTGACCGCCTTAACCGTATTCTTGAAAACGTCACCTCTCTCCGCGATTCTGTCCGTGCCGTCATCGCAGGCCCCAAAGC
>JAKSBO010000551.1 GCA_022361095.1 Desulfobacterales bacterium
TCCGGAATCAGCCAGATACCGTCAATATTCTCCCAGTTCTCATTCAATACACGGCCAATCCGGTCCCTGGATTGCACTTTAAGCGGTATGATCTCTACGCCGTATTGCCGGGATGCGGCAACGGCTTTTTCATAAAACCCGTTATTATTGCGTTTATCAAACAATAGCCCGATTCTTTTTAAATTGGTAAATGCCATTGACAGCTCCCGGACCTGCCAATGAATCGGAATTCTTAAAGAAATACCGCAATGAACGGAATCATACGGCAATAAACCATCTGGATTGAGAACAGCAGTATACAACTTGGGAAAATTGTTTGAAAAGTGCCACACCATTCGGGTGGCCTCCGGACCCACTGTTACACACAGATCAGGTTGTTTTTTTTTCAATTGATCGAGAATTCTTATATTTTCCTGATTTTCTTTATCATCTGAATCTAAAAGGCATAATACGTCTGCTGATATATTATGTCTGCTCCACTCTTGGGTCATTCCCTCCAGCACGTTCATGTACGGTTTGATTCTTTTTGAAACAACAACGGTGATCTGGTAATTTTCAGCCGCATACGCATGGGTTTGAAATTGAGATATAGACGCTGAAAATAAAATAAAAACAAAAAGTATATTGAATTTCTTGTTCATTTAAACGCCTGTTGTCTCAAGTATCTATTATTCATGAACACCGGTTGTTCAAAAGAGATCATTGAAAGGGGATGGTTTGTCAATATCTATCTTTAACATATAAAACTATTACTTCTAGGTCTACTGCCCATTACTTGTTTACACCGGATGTCGTTATTTTGTCTATCTGATTCCAGCGGAGTGCAAAAGAGAGTTATTTGGGCTTATCCGCAACAGTCATCAGTGTTCCTATACCAGAACCCACAAATAAATACAAACAGCCCGGATCAAATTTTAGGTTTTTTGAATTGATTTTTTTAAAAAGAAAACCCATCTTGGCCCTGGCAGCAATGATGGAAAGGATGCCCTAATCCACCATCAAATTTGTTTTAGCATGTGGGCCATGGGTTGTACCGCTTCCATGGCCATCATACGGTACCGGATGCAAGGCGGCAAGACGTGACGACTGAGGGCGTATCAGCCATACACCGCAGGGAGGAACCACCGCAGGCAAGATCGTATGGTGGATCAGGGGGTGGAAAAACGGTGGGCGGCTAACCGGAAACCGTCATTGTGATATTCACATACCGTTCCAGCGCTTTATTCTTAGACATTGTCAGCGGTTTATGACGGTATTTACCTGTGCTGGCAATTTTAAATACCGATGGGTTAACACCGTATTTTACCAGAGAATGAACAATATTTGCCGCCCGAGTGGCTCCCAGCTCAAAGTTGGACGGATATTTCTTGGTATGAATCGGATCGATATCTGCGTAACCGTCCACAACAATCTTTCCGTCAAGGTCTCTGATAAGAGCGGCAAAGGTTTTTAAAAAATTGCGATATTCATCAACAATAACCGCACTTCCGGATGCAAACAGTATGGGTAAAACGGTTTTAAGACGGCACTCACCTGAAGTTTGATCCAACTCGATTTCGATCCAGTCCGAAAGACCGGCAGCCTCTATTTTACCTGAAAGCTCCTGAAATAGTTTTCTTTTTTTCGGGAGAAGGGTCTGTTTTTCTGAAGGGGGTAAAAGAGCCTGAAAAAATGCCAGACGTTCCATGCAGTACGCTTTTTGGTTTTCCAGTGAATTGATCCGCTGGGTCTTCTGCTGTACTGAATTGGAAATTGACCATGAGACGGGACGGTTGGACAGGGTTATGCGGGTAACTTTATAATTCAGCCACTCTAAATCCTGTTTCAGTTCAAGAATTTCCGTTTGAATTTCAATTATCCGCGATTTAAATTCCCCGATCATCACCCGGGCATTTGTTGTTTCCGGCTCGTTTACCGGATTTGAACCGGTTACGGCTCCTCCGTTTGAAGCGGACAAAACCAAAAGAAAGACGGCAATCCACATAACTGTGATATTATTTTTATGAGTATTCATTTGATCCTCCCCTTGGGGTGCTCAGCCAAAGAACGCATTTGTTCAGAACGATTAATTGTTATAAAGAGGCAGATATATTATCGTCGATGCCGGTCGGCCACCATATCATTTCGTCCTTTACAAAATTGACCCTGAGTTGCATGTGGGCTTCAATAATACCGAAAGCTGCGTGTTTTACCTCAATTAGCTCAACCCCTCTTAGCCATGACTGTGTGCTTGTTTTAACGACATCCCAGTTGACGGCGCCGTGTCCGGATTTCATATAGGCATCCACATAAACACCCCGGATTTTTTCCACAAATTGCCGATACCCGTCCGCCACAGCCGCTCTTTCCGCCATTAAAACAGCCTGGCCTTTGCTTAAGGCGCCTTCGGGCTCAATACCCTTTCCAATCACATCAAATGTGACAATTTTATGGGCCGGGGGAGAGGCATGCGTCGTAACCATAAACTGATTTGAAGCACTTTGCTGGGAGGTAACCGTTCCAACGCATCCGATAAATGCCGAACTTGAAAACACCAATACAAAAAAAATCATTAATTTTTTCATTTTCACAACCTCTTTTAAGCCGTTTCAACTATTGAGCTGTTTATCCGTTACGATCATTTAAAAGAAATCGTCATCAAACAGCTTTAACTTAAACTCAAAAACAAGATTATGAAATGAAAATTTTAATGATAAATTATAGGGCAAACTTTTTAGTGTAATTCGATCCGGATATTCACATGGCGTTCCAGCGCCTTCCACTCCGAAGCCTTGTGGTCGGCAAACCGGTACTGGCCGGTACTGCCGATCTTAAAACTGCCGGGATTTAACCCGTTGTGAATCAATGCGTGAGCCA
>JAKSBO010001054.1 GCA_022361095.1 Desulfobacterales bacterium
CCAGAACTCTTCTTTGAGTGCCTGAATCTTTCCGATGGCTTCTTTCAGACCTGCGTCATTACGGGCCATGCCGCAGTAATCCCACATGATAAGACCAAGCTCTTTGTGCATATCATCAACGGTTCTCTTACCGTTAATATTCATAAGCTTGTTCATTTTTTCATCAAGCTGTTTCTCTGCATCTTTAAATGCCTGGTGAGAGGTGTTTACATCAGCCAGGGACTGGGTTGCAAGGTATCCGCCGATGGTATAGGGAAGAACGAAGTAGCCGTCTGAAAGACCCTGCATCAGAGCACTTGCACCAAGACGGTTTGCGCCATGGTCAGAGAAGTTTGCCCCACCAAGACAGAAAAGTCCGTCACGGCTGGTCATCAGGTTGTAATCAACCCAGGTGCCGCCCATTACATAATGAATGGCCGGGTAAATTTTCATGGGCACTTTGTACGGATCTTCATCCTGAATCTTATCGTACATCTGGAAAAGGTTGCCGTATTTTGCTCTGATGACATCTTCGCCGTCACGTTTGATTGCATCGGTAAAATCCAGATATACGGCAAGTCCTGTGTTTCCAACGCCCCTTCCTTCGTCGCATGCAATCTTTGCATTACGGGAAGCAACGTCACGAGGTACAAGGTTACCAAAACTTGGATATTTACGTTCCAGGTAGTAATCCCTTTCATTTTCTGGAATCTGATCAGGACTGCGGTTATCGCCTTTTTTGATTGGGGCCCAGACTCTACCGTCATTTCTAAGACTCTCACTCATGAGCGTCAGTTTGGACTGGTAGTCACCATGTACGGTAATACATGTGGGATGGATCTGTGTGTAACAGGGATTGGCAAACGCTGCGCCTTTTTTGTAAGCTGCCCAGCATGCAGAAACATTGGAATGCATACCGGAGGTGGACAGAAAGTATACGTTATCGTATCCGCCTGTGGCCAGAACGACGGCATGGGCTGAATAACTTTCGATCTCTCCGGTTACCAGATTACGGCAGACAACCCCTCTGGCGTTACCGTCAACAATAACGATATCAAGGATATCACGTCTGGGGTACATCTCTACGCCGCCAAGACCGATCTGACGGCTCAACTGGCCGTAAACACCAAGAAGTAACTGCTGTCCCGTCTGTCCTCTGGCATAAAAGGTACGTGACACCTGGGACCCGCCGAAAGAACGGTTGGCAAGGAGGCCGCCGTATTCTCTAGCAAAGGGAACGCCAGTGGCAACACAGTGGTCAATAATCTTATTTGCATTCTCGGCTAGACGGTAGACATTTGCTTCCCTTGCACGGTAATCGCCGCCCTTAATTGTATCATAAAAAAGGTTCCAGACACTGTCTCCGTCACCGGGGTAATTCTTTGCCGCGTTGATACCGCCCTGTGCAGCAATACTATGTGCTCTTCGCGGGCTGTCCTGGATGCAGAAATTTTTTACATGGTACCCAAGATCTGCCAAAGTTGCCGCTGCTGAACCGCCGGCAAGGCCTGTTCCAACAACGATGACTTCAAATTTTCTCTTATTTGCAGGATTGACTCTTTTTAAATCAAATTTATATCTTTCCCATTTGGTCTCGAGAGGACCTGACGGAACATTGGAATTTAATTGCATGTATCCCCCTGATTATTGATAATTATAGCTATGAGATCATATTCAAAGCAATTGGAATAAAACCAAAGCCCACACCTACGACCAAACTGAAAAGTATGCCGACGCCTCTAACGATGGGCATATATTTCGGATGGCTGGCACCAAAGGACTGGAAGGCACTCCAAAAACCATGATTGACATGAAATGCCACCACTACCATTGATACGATGTAGAATACAAGTACCGCAGGCTGAGCAAGAACCGCAGCCATGAGATCAAATGTTGTAGTAGTAGAATGATCGGCAAATTTAAGACCAACAAGGTGAACCACTATAAAAACCAATATAAAAAGGCCTGTGTAGGGCATAGTGGCCGATGCCAGTGTCCGGCCGCCGGAGTTGCTCTTTTTCTTATATTTAACAGGTCTTGCAGCAAGGTTTTGAAAATAGAGAATAATTGCGGTGCCGATGTGAATCAGAGCAAAAATAATCAAACCTGCTTCTGCGATGTGGACAAGAACCCCAAGTGCATGCAGATGCTCAACATAGGCATTAAAGGCATCTTTTCCGCCATAAACAAACAAATTGCCGATGAGGTGAGTTGTCAGAAAAAGGCAGAAAGCGAGACCGGTTACTGCCATAAACTGCTTCTTGGCTACAGAGCAGCTAAAAGTTCGTACCAGCCAGTTCATAATTTAATCCTTTCTAAATTCAGCAACACCACATAAAATTCATGCAATATTGCCTTAAATTTTAATGAAATTAAATACTAAATCGTATTCAGCGAAACAGTGCCACTATATTTTTTAGCTCCCTCCTTGTATTCCTCCTTTTTTGTTTAATATTGTTAAAATATACCCATTGTAATACCAATCAAAACCCAAGCCCTGTCGAATGCATACGAACTAATGAAGCTAAAAATGTATAAACAATACATATTAAATTGTCAATATAAAATTATTAATTAATTTTTTCACATTTTTACCAATATTTTCAAAGACTTCACTTTTGTTTCAGGACGTTCAACACACTGTTTTTAATGAATTTTCCTAATCCCGATCTTGGAATATTCAGGCAGGATTGGCGGGCGTTTTCAAGCCTATTTGAAGCGACACGGCTCATATATGCATTTGTCTGCTTTTTCACATCATCCTTAAGAGGTAGAACAACCTTAATTAAAAGGATGGACTTATTCACAAAGCCCTCAATCACATACCATTTTCATATACGCAACTCAAGTCAAGGACTCAACTACAGATATTCTTGTTGCGAACAAACACTGGGTTATGATATCTTAAAAAATTTTGAATTCACCAAAACCAATCAATATTTATTAACAAAAAACAACATTCTCGGGCATGCTGCAACAAAAAAGCAGGGAGGAGTTTCCTATCTGCTCCACCCTGCCGGCTTTTATCCTTATCGGCTTAAAAAAAGAATTCTTGTTTCAGTTC
>JAKSBO010001159.1 GCA_022361095.1 Desulfobacterales bacterium
AGATAAGTGGGATATAAAAATAGATAAAAAGAGAGGGGGCGGGAAAAATTTGCGCCCAGAACCCCATCCACAAACAATCTGCTGATATGATGTTCATGACGCAGCATATGCTGGGCCTGGAAAAATATCGCCTTTTCTTCGGGGGTCATTTCAGACACCACACGGATTAATGAGCTTTGGGCCCGGGGCAGATACATCCAGAAATAAAAAAGATCCAGGGCGTTAATGATGATCAATGTTGCCAGATCCCTGACTTCTGAGTTTTTGTTGTCTAACAGCATATCTGAATTTTCTAAGATCTTGAGTTCTTCCGTGTCTGGAAACAGCATGATCAACTTAGAGTAAATATCAAAAAATTCTGATATTTTTTTACGGATATTTTGCTTTCTAAGACGCGTGTAAACAGATCTGTCCGCCGCCGCTTCAATGAATCCGGCTACAATATCGGATGCCCCTTTTGAAATGATGGCCGCCCATTTTTGGAGAATCGCATTAATATTGGGGACGTTTAAAAAGCCTAAGCCCGCGCCTATGCCTGCACTGAGCACAACGGCAACGGGGATGGAGATAATGCTTCTGAAAAAATTACCGGCCACAGCCCCTTTGGGCAACCCCCTGAAAAAGTTATGGGTGGAAAGATAAATTCCATTGGCAAGGCCCATGACGGCATAAAGCATCACAGGTCCGTTATCTATTGTAATACCAAGCGTATCGTCCAAAAGAAGGGTTTTAACCAGATAGTCCAGCAACGGGACTGAAAAGCCTGTGAATAATAGAGAATCGGCAAGCCTGTCCCAACTGACATAGTCATTCCATTTTAAACGGGATGCCCTTCTAATACCGCCGCCGCCGATTACCGATTGAATGACATTTCTTATGCCTGTTATGCCAAACCAGATTAACGCGCCAAAATAGGCCAGAAGCCACCAGTCTTTGGTCAGCATGAAGCAAAGCTGGGCCGGAATAAATCCTGTAATGACCTTGAATAAATTTTTAAGCTGGGTATTCAGGTATTTAAAAGATTTTTTAGGCTTTGATGCGTTACCGGATTTTGCAACATATGTATCTTTTTGTCCCATCAACGCCGATCGTCCAAGGGTAACCAGGTTCCCTTTGGAAGCCGGATGAAGCAGAAAAAATTCAGGTATCCACTTTTTTTTCCTGGTGGATAATAAAAAACGCATACCGGGAATCCAGGCAACCGCACCGGGAATCGATTCCGGTGGAGACGAGATGGTACACAAACTGGTTTTCACATCGACCGGAAGGCGCAGCATGCCGCTGCTTTCTTTTCTTATTTTTTGGCGAACCCTGAAGGGCAGGGTGTCAATGACAGCAAACCCCATACCGTAATGCCCGGGTTTTCCTGTGGAGTCAGATCCGATTCTTAATTTGATAGGCCGGGCATCAAACATATGCTTGAATTCGTTAATGTCGTTGAGGATCACGGACAGCGAATGCAGCAGGTCCCTCTTTTGATCTGCACCGTGTTTTTGCACATCTGCAAGAATTTTTGAAATGATGCGCTTTAATTTTAGAATGCTTCCCTGGTTGATGGCTGCCTGCAGTTCATTGACCCGGAGCGTGGTTTTATTGTCCAGAGGATTGTATTTTTTCAGATTAATAATTTCGATTCTGGAGATTTTGCCGTAGCTTTCATATAACAACTCAAGCACATCTTCAGGCATGAGCCTGTCCAGGGTGAGGGTGATTCTAAAATCATCAAGAAGGTTGTCTATCTGTCCCAAAAGCGTACTGAACGAAACACAGAGCCTTGGGGGGGCATCATCGCCTTTCTCTTTAACATAATCGTAAAGTCCGCTGAAAAAGTGCTCTGCATCAAGGTATTGTTCAAGGATATCGCTGGCCATGAAATCATTCATGGTTTTGGATAGGCGGCTAAAATGTTCTTGGGCTTTCGGGGTGGTTTGGTCCTCTTTTAAATGGGCCATTTCCAATTGAATGGCCTGAAGGGCTTTTGAGTGGATGAATTCACCAAGATACTGATAACTTGCCTGGCCAGGGCCGACAAAATCGAGAAATTGTTCAGCCGCCACCGGCGGTATGGTAATCCCAAGATCCCGGGACAATGCCATACGTCCTGACGCATTGAATTTTTCCAGCAAAAGATAAAGATATTTTTCCTGGAACCTGACAAGGGCTTTGCCTTGTTCCATGAACTGAGTCACTGGGGGCTGGGCAAGAAAATTTAAAAAAGATTCAATGGTGGGCAGTCCCCTGGAGACCCAGATGAGCGATATGTATCTGCCCCGGTGAATGGGCCAGAATTCAATGCCGATTCTCAGATCAATTTCCATAATTCCGGCAGCTTCAATCAGTTCCAGTGCCCATTTGGGTTCGATATAGTGATAATAGATGACGCGCAGTCTTCGAATGCCTTTGATCCAGGCATCCAGGATCAGATGTGTGGCACTTTTCCTGCCCGAGGTGTTGGCATCATGGACGTGATCATCAAAGGTAATTTGATTCCACTCTTCGGGCATTTCAAGCAAATGGTAATGGTCAAGCAATTGCCGGATGACCCTGGGTTTGCCGAATGCGGCAAGTCTGAAGTCGTGGGCCAGCTTAAGCTGATGTTCAGGCTGCCCTTTGGCCCGAACCAGGTCTTTCATGATCTGCATCAGTACCCTGGACGTATTTTTGGGTATGGGGCCGCCCACAGTGTCCACAATATCATCCTTAAGGCCTTTCAGGGCTTCAAGGCGGTTTGTGATATCACCGCTTTTAATGGATTCCATGAGGTTGATAATGGCGTATGCAGCCCGAAGTCCTCTGGATTCCGCAAGCTCCTTGATCCCTAACGGGTGAAAATAAGGATATAACAGCTTGCCTGTGTATCCCAGCGTTTTGGGTTCGCTATACACCGAGTCTACAATCTCAATGAGTTTGTAATCCCGCTTATCAAAAAAAATGGAATTAATAACCCGCTGCATACAAAATTGCCTTTAAGTAAATTTTTTATAAGAAAATCCGGGTAAGTTTTTATATGAAAGAACCAATAAGTTGCTAAGTTTCTTTCATGTTTTGTTGTGGGGCGAGCCTGGGTGCTGATAGGCCAGGTCGGCCCATGGCCGTTAGGGTTTGTCAAAATTAGGCCTTTTATTTATTTTATGGGGTATTTTAATGTCTTTTGGGTATCAATGCTATATTTTTTATCCGGTTCCGGGATCTGAATTTTTGCTCACAAAGGTAAATGCTGTTTTTCCATGATCTTTGAATATGAAACTGCCTGTGCCCAATGTGCAACCAGTGGCCACTTGGATCGCATCCGCTATGCATGTCTCTGTTTCAACAATGGCCACAATTTTTTCATCCTGAGCCTGTGTTTCTGAAAAAAAAATCATACCGGCCACGGCCCGGCCCGACATGTCATCTGCCGGACGCATCCCACTGCGAAAAATTAAAGATCTATATCGGTTATTTAGACGTTCATATAAACCTATATGTGCTTTCCCAAGCGCCGCATCGAATTGCTTAAAACATAGGCAATGATTCAGTGTCAAGGAAGAACTGTGGATTTAGGCTTGCAAATCCACGCGCAATAATATATTTTTCACATTAATTAAATGCCTGGGTGGCGGAACTGGTAGACGCAAGGGACTTAAAATCCCTCGCCCGAAAGGGTGTACGAGTTCAATTCTCGTCCCAGGTACCAAATAAAAACAAGGAGTTTGCCTGTTTGCGGCGCTCCTTTTTTTATTGATGGTTCACTCTTAGGAGGCAAATGGGGGAGCAAAAGGACATAATGTTTGCATGACCGGGGTAGGTTAACACCAAGAGCGCAGGCCGTTTTTACATGCGTTAAACCTGCGTTTTATTGTTGACTTGATGTTACAATGTGGTATTGTATTTCATACTCTTTCTTTTAGCGTCGGCTGATCCCCCGGCGCTTTCTTTTTTTAGACGACATTATTCACGGTTGCCTGGGAAGTAGGCCAACAGCAATTGCCAAGGGCGTATTCACGTAAATGCGGTTTATAATACCTGACATTCCTGCCAAACTTATAAAATCATTGGCCGCTTCTGCGGCTCCTTGCTGATTTCAGCGGATGCGCCCGATGTGGCAACAGAGCGCCATGATATCCTGGATTGTTCGTACTGCCTTGGTGAAAGAGCGGGAAAACCATGGGGCCGTCAGCTTTAATACGTCGGATAAAAATGGCTTAAATCAACCGTCCACATTGGCAGAGCGTCGCTACTGCCAAAACCTTTGTTAAGCCATAATTTGGGAAACCCGTTATCTACAGGTTTGCTTAACCTGATAAAACATTCACAGATATACAGCCAGCCGTCTTTGCCGATCAGGGGAAGACCTTTTGACGTTTTGATTTGCTCCCAATTGGGCAGAACAAGTTTATAAAGGGCGCTCAAGGCTTGTTCCGTATTGTGAGATTGTTTAAAGATATGGTCAACTTGTTCTTTTGTTATTTCCATGACCCCTCCATATCAATGATATTTATAAATCCAGTTGTCATCCGTTTGACCAATTTGATCGTTTTATCCCGCTTTTTTAATCACACCGCCTGCCTGCAGCAACTCAAAATAATACACGCTTCCGATATGATATGATAAGCGATGTTTTTCTTTGCTTATCTTCTTGTAAACCACCTGGTCGTCGTCAATAATTAAACAAATATGGATCATCTCGTTGTTTGGGTTGTTTTTTGCAAAAAAAATTTTATATCTCTCTCCAGGCCTGAATCGGTTTTTTCTTATGTCCATTTTGTCTGCATCGTCCTTTTTATATAAAACATCACGCTTTCAGCAAACACCATTCAACTGGCTGCAATGGGTTCAGGTGATTTTCCTGCCGAACTTAGCAAGGCCCAGGAGGCAAAACCCTAAGGTTATCATGGACATGAAATTAAAAGTTGTCCGGCTGCTGTAAGAAATGATATCTGCAAATGCGAGCGAAGATGTAAGGATACAAGCTGTTACAATAATAAAGAAAAAAACCGTTTTCAACGTTAACCTCCTGGCTTAAATTTCAAATTTATTTATTCTTGAAATAATTTCAAAGCAATTTGAATGCCATGGTTTTATTATGTTGTTAATACAGTATGTTACGGTTTTTTGGTGGTGAGGGGTGGGGCCGTATTTGATAATTAAGTATCTAACTTGTGGGTAAAAAAAGTAATACAATATTGGCAATTATGTCAGTTATTTAAAATAACCCAAACACGCAGGCTGATTGTACATGGTTCAAATGAGAAACGCGTTTCATTGATGAATGGCGTGCCGAAACGAATGGCCATGGGCCGACCTGGTCTATAACAACCGAGGTTCAGCCCACAACAAATTTTGAAAAATATGGGCAACTTACCCGAGCTTTCTTATGAAAACTACAAAATAACCGTTCTGTTCCCGTGTAGGAATATCCGTCTTTCGGCGTACATTTCAATCGCGCGGGCAAGCACCCTGGCTTCAGTATCCTGCCCTCGAATTTGTAACTTTTTTGGACAATCCCGGTGATCAATACGCATGACGTCCTGCTCTATAATCGGCCCTTCATCAAGATTTTTCGTAACAAAATGGGCGGTCGCCCCAATAAGTTTTACGCCCCGCTCATACGCCTGACGATAGGGCTTTGCGCCTTTGAATCCCGGCAGGAATGAATGATGGATATTGATCAATCGTCCTGCATATCTCTCGCACATATTTTCGGAAAGAATCTGCATATATCGCGCAAGCACAATGAGCTCCGTATCCGTTTCCCCGATAATGCTGAAATGCTGCTCTTCGACCTTGCTTTTATCAACGTTCTGGGTGGGTACATAATAAAATTTAAGCCCGAATTGCTCACAAAGCTTGCGGTTAACTGTATGATTTGAGACGACACCAACGATTTCTATGTTAAGGTGCTTTGTTCTCCATCGATAGATAATGTCGTTCAGGCAATGATCATCTTTGGATACCATAACAAGGGTTTTGACCGGTTCATCCATCTCTTTCACATACCAATTCATGCCGAATTCCCCGGACACCGTTTCAAACATGGCTCTAAACTTTCCTGCAGCCCCTTCAGTGACTGCAGAAAACATAACACGCATAAAAAATTGGTTGGAAAATGGATCATAAAATTGTGAAGATTCTTCAATATTACAGTTTGAATTACATAAAGCGTTTGCCACCGCAGCAACAATTCCCGGCCGGTCATCGCAATTCAGGCAAAGTATGTACAAGGAAAACCTCCTTTTTTTGTTCTCAACATTGTTTAATCGGAAGTGTTTATAGTAAACACATCCGTTAACGACAAGAACTAATATTTTTGCCTGTCTTCTTTTTTTGAGGGTGAGGCCCATGATGGGATGGTTTAAAGCAACTTGGAGTGATCCTTGTGTCCTGACCATTTGGGCAAATTATCATGGGGTTCTATAACGCTGTTGCCATAGAATAGGTGACAGGTCGGTCTGAATGCGTCCGGCACCTTGGCGGAATGCCCGAAATTAAACAATGATGGAAAAGCCAGCCACATTCTGCGCCCTTCATCAGCAATTGGTGTGCCGCACTTGCTGCAGCGAACTTTACAGGGCAGGATGCGCTCCGGCCGATTTTGTTCACTGTTGTAAAAGATCAGACTTTCAACACCTGCGGTGAATCTTACATGGTGCTTATGGAAAATTGCAGCCCACTGCATAGGGGCGCCATGTAGTTTTTGGCAAGTCAAGCAATGGCAGATTTTGACATCTACCGGATCACCACTCACTTCATATCGAACGGTGCCGCAAAAACATGAGGCGTTATATTTGGGAACAAATTCTGTGTTTTCCAGAGACGCATATTCCGGACCGAATGGTATTGTCATAATCCGTACCTGTTTGCGTTTATCTAAGCTTATAACCTCATCCAGAGACAATCTTGATAATCCGTGAACATATGGAAAAGTAATCCAACCGACACTATTTTAACTGTTTTTTTTCTGGAAAAGATAAAGAACAGGAAATAAACAGCGATTGCATAGTAAGAATGCAACGGATGAAACCCTATCCCGCACCTTGCCGGATCAAATACCGGGTCAGCAAATAAATGGTCTAAATCCACAAGCATCGTAGCGACTATTATCAACCACGCCTTTTTCCAATCAGCTCTAAAAAATACCCAGGCGATCAGTCCTGGAAAAGCCAAATGTAAGCTGTAATGGGTGATCTGTTGTAACGCAGGCGGCATATTGGTGATGGCATTCCTATATTTTATTTCTTTTGGTATTGCCCCATAAAGGGTCATGGCCAAATCTGTCAAACCACCACTCTTCAGCGGATAGATGTTGTTTCAGCGCTTCTTTTTTAAAAGAATATTTATATTGATTGCAGTAAAGACAAATGGTTTTATATGCAGCGGTCAGCTTTTTTGTCATTTCAGTGCATTTTTCATTATTGCCGGGGTGTTTATCCGGATGCCACTGCATAATCAGTTGTCTGTAGATTGATTTAATCTCTTCCATTGATGCCTGTTCAGGCAGGTTTAACAGTTCTTTGGCTTCAGCAATATCATTATAATTCATAATTTTTTTCACCGGTATCGGCAACTCACATTGCTTTGTTATCTAAAACAGGATTTATTTTTAAATGCAACTAGTTAAAATAAATCAGGTTCAGGTTTGTCTGGACATTTGCCGATATTTTTTTTACAGTTTTAGTTATGTAAACAGACAATAAAGCGTTTTATTAAAGGAGCATTAGCATTATGAACATTAGCGGGACCCCTAATACGGCCGCATCAACCGACGCTATGAAAAAAGCGATGGCAATGCCCAATCTTATGCTCAATCTTCTTCAACACCCAGCCAGTGCTTCAAGTCAGTCTCTTAACACCCAAATTCCTGAAGTTCAACAGCCCTCTGATCTTGCAACAATTACGGGTAAAGGTAAAGCGGTTGATGTCATCGCGTAACATTTAAAATTTATCTCCCCGGTCATCCGGTTGTACCAAGCGCGTTGGCAATGGCATTCACACACTGCAAAAGGGCGAACAGATACTGATCTTCTTTTTTAGCGTTTTCCTTTTTGGCTTTACGCCATTTTCTGAGCAGCTCAACCTGGGCATCGTGCAGATTATTGAGCGCTTCAGCCCTGAGTATGGTCGAATAATAGTGATTAATGCGCCGTTCGTTAATTGGCCGCTTCAACACATTGGCTACCGTTTTACGTGTTAGGTCCAGTTCCTTTTTAATGATTTCCATAAACCGGTCGCGAATCGTCATTGATTCAACCAGCGACGCATATTTTTCCATAATCCGTTCATCGGTCGCTATGAGGCTGCTATCCAGATTGGTCATTACAAAACGCACAAAAGGATTGTATTCAACAAAACGAAGCAATTTTTTGTACGATTCCGGATTTTCGTTTCTTAATTCATCCAAAGTGGAACCAACACCGTACCAACTGGTAATATTGAAGCGCGATTGAGACCAGCTGAACACCCAGGGGATTGCCCGGAGATCATCCATACTGCGTTTGCCTGTACGACGTGCCGGACGAGACCCGATTTTACTTGACTCGATCACATCAATGGGTGTTGCCTGGGAAAAGAAGGTGATAAAATCAGGATCGGAAATCAGCCGGCGGTAATGATAACGTCCCCGATCACCTAACTGATGGAACACGCTTTCTATTTCATCGCGCGTTTCTTTAGTATTTTGGTGTATTACGGTTTGTGCCGTAATACTTGAAACCATCAGTTCCAGGTTATAAGCCGCATTGACTTGGTTGGCATATTTGCGTTCAATGGTCTCGCCTTGCTCTGTAACACGAAACTTACCATTGATTGATCCGTGGGGTAATGTTTTGATGAACCAATGGCTTGGCCCTGCCCCCCGGCTTATGCTTCCCCCGGTGCCGTGGAAAAAACGGATTTTTACACCGTATTTTTGGCCTGTCTTTGTCAATTCTTTTTGTGCTTGATGCAAGAGCCAGGAGCTGGCTAGAACACCGCCGTCCTTGTTGCTGTCGGAGTAGCCGATCATTACATCCTGAATCAATTCGGCATTGGGATTTTTCAACGACTGCATCTGCAAACTGTTTATGACAATCGGATGGCCCAGGTAATCGTCCAGAATAGCCGGGGCGGCCTTTAAGTCTTCAATGGTTTCAAAAAGGGGCACAACAGGCAGAATGGCCCCGAGCAGATCCCCGTCTTTTACAATCAAACCGACTTCACGCATGAACAGGTAGACGGTGAGCAGGTCCTCCGTATTCCGGGTCATACTTACAATCAGCTTTCCAAACGCATTTGGGCTGTAGCGGTGAACATGGTCACTTACAACCTGCAGCGCCCCTATCACATTTTGCCCTTCTTGATCGATGCTTTTATGGTGCACCAAAAATGGGCGGTTGATTTTGAGTTCCTGATCTAAAAAAGTACGCCTGGCTTTCCGGGAGTTTTGGATCTGTCCGGCAGCTTTTGCCCCGAGAGATGCTGTAACCAACTGTGCTAAAGCCTTTTCATGATAGTCACTGTTTTGACGGATATCCAACTTCGCTAAATGGAAACCAAAGATTTTTAAAATCCGCTTCATGCGGCCGACATCAACATGGGCGACCTCGCCGATTCCGCATTTTTTCAGTTCGTCGTGCAGCAGGCTTAGGTCCGCAATCAATTCGATGGAACTTTTGTAACTATTCGGCTTATCTTTTAATTCAAGATTAAATTCCCGGCTTAAATCAATGGGGATTTTTTGCATTAAGATAAGCACATAGGCCTTGAAAACTTCCTCGGCATGTTCTTTGATTTCAATTTCGGCATTTATGCCGACTTCTTTGCGCAGTACTTTAATCCGCTCAGCAAAATTGGGGCTCACATCCGAGATATTGTGATAAATACTAAGCTTTTGCGCCAACCCTTTCAATTCGTTTTTTATGATATAGAATGCATGAATGCGAAGTTTTTCAACGGTGTTTTTAGTAATCTCCGGGGTCACAAGGGGATGCCCGTCACGATCCCCGCCCACCCAGTTTCCAAACGACAGCACCGGGAGCAGATCCGAGTCATTCAGCACCGCCGGATCAAAGCCGGACTCTTTCCAGGCATGACGCAAACGTTTATCCAGCATCATGATTACATTGGGAAAAACATGGGTCAGATAGTACAGTATATTGTCCAGTTCCGATGCCAACCGCGGCTTTTCTATGTAGATTTCCCCCACATGCCACGCGCGATGCAGAATCTGCTTAATTTCCTGCCGAATGTCTGCGCGTTCATTTCGGGTGTAAATTGGGTTCTCACGTTTAACCAGCAACAGGTAAAGCTTACGGTATTCCTGTAGCACCACCGTGCGTTTGGCTTCTGTCGGATGTGCCGTTAAAACCGGTTCGACCAGAACGTTGGGCAATACCTTTAGAATCTGGGACTCCGAGATCTTCCTGGACTTCAAATATTGGAGCTGATTCGCCCACAGGCCGTTCACCTGGGCCATATCCTCATCTTCTTTCTGACGGCGACTTTGAACCGCCCCGTTTACTTCCACCAGATTTAACAGCTGAAAACATATTGACATCATATGGATATATTCATTGCTTGTTAAATCCGGTTCCGGCGGAACGGTGGAATTCAACCACGGAAGCAGATCAACCAGTCCCTGCTGATGATTTTCTTCCAACACTTCTTTAAAGCAAGTCAATAGAAAATGAAGATCGTCATAGGGTTTGCCCAATGCATTTTTTACTTGGGTGAAAACTGTATTCATAGCATTGCCGACTTTAGTTGATATAGAAAACAGATAAATTATGTATTAGTTCTCAACGATTGTCAAACGTGTAGAAATCTGCGTTCCGACCGGCAATCGGCTTACCTGTCAAAGAACCTCCGGCGTTAAAATCGCTCCACGCCTATGGTAACCTTGGGGGTTCTCCCAACAATGGGTTCAGGGGCCGCGGACAATAGCGGGGACATGCAACGCCAGGGTAACCAGGTCATTATGACATGTCCAGAAGAATTGAGTTTTGTGGGGGATTGATTCCTTTTGGTGCATGGTAAGAAAAAACCGCATCCGGGCTGATACAGTCAAATTCGGGGTAAACGGCAATTTTGTATTTGGGGTTACTCACATTGACATGGGAACCATCCTGTGTATAGTCTGTTTAAAAATTTAAACGCAAAAGTTATACAATGAAACCGAAATTCGAACACGCTTGGGCCGTTACGGAAAATGAAGCACTGAAGCTGCAGACGTCACTTTCCAAAAAGGTGATCCGTGACGGTCAACTCAATGGTTGCAGATTGGCTGCAGGTGTGGATGTCGCTTATCAAAAGAATGGCGACAGACTAGTTGCCGCTGCCGCTGTTCTGGATGTGAAAACCTTTAAACTGGTTGAAAGTGCCCATGTGGAGGATGAGGTGAAGTTTCCTTATATCCCGGGGCTATTTTCTTTTCGAGAGCTTCCGGCCTTAATCAAAGTTTTGGACAAACTCTCCAGCACGCCGGACTTTATTGTGTGTGACGGACAGGGCATCGCTCACCCCCGGAGATTTGGCTTGGCGTGCCACTTGGGCGTTATTTTCGACATCCCGACCATTGGCTGCAGCAAAACGCGACTCACCGGCACAGCCGATACACCTGAAGCACAACGCGGCGCAAGCGCTTTACTGAAAGACAAGGGTGAAGTGATCGGGGCAGCGCTGCGCACCCAGGATAATATAAAACCGGTCTATGTCTCCATTGGCCATCGTGTCTCTCTGGAAACCGCCTGTCAATGGATATTACGCCTCTCTCCCAATTATCGCCTGCCCGAAACCACACGTTACGCCGATCAAATGGTCAATGCATATCTAAAAAATAGAGAGCTGCACCTGCAATAATAAGAAAAATCAAAAAGATGTGTACTACGGGAGTATGGAAAGCGTATGCCCGGATTGCTGAAAAATGAAAAACGCCGGAAAGACAGTGCATGATTATTACATCAACAATTAATAGATGGTGTCTATAACCGCCGACTATTAATCACTTTCATGGCGCAGGGAATCAATGAATCTTTTTAACGGCTTCAGGTAAGGGATAATGATGATGACGCAGATGGCGCCAAAAACATACTGAAGCATTTCAAACCGGTGCTCAAGAAAATCAAACCCATAGCACCAGGCCACGATGGCTGTCAGGGTGCCAAGGCCTGCTGCACTGAAATTGCTGAACAAAGGCATTCTGATCATATAACCGATGATGGTGCCGACCACGGGGCCTGTGACGGGCAGGGGGGCCATCACAAAGGCAAATATTCCGATCCAGCCCCAGCGCTCTATTTTCTCTTTTTTCTCCTCAGCCTTTTCCTTGAGCCTGCCCATGGCTCTTTTGATCCAGGCGGCTTTGAATATACCGCTGGTGCTCAGGACAAAAGCGGCATAGGTATAACAGACAATAAGGCACTCTAAATAAAAATTTAAG
>JAKSBO010000464.1 GCA_022361095.1 Desulfobacterales bacterium
CAAAAAGGCAAAAACTATTTTACGGCAGCTCATTGAAGGAAAACGCGTCCGGTTGAAACAATATGGTACCGGCGGGTACAACCGGATTCTGGCGGAAATTTTTTCCCAGGGGCAGAACATTAATCTGATCATGGTCCACCAGGGTCTTGCCGAAGTCTACCGGGGCAGATTGCCCAATGATCTTGATACCGGTCCTTACAAGAAAGCTGAAGCTGATGCCAGGCGCAGAGGGACGGGTATGTGGTCACAGGGAAAGAGATATAAGAGCCCAAAAACCTGGCGAAAAGAAAATCCAAGATAAAATCGGGAATTGGTTACTTTCAAGGTTCGTTGCTGGGGCGGGCCTGGATGCTGATATACCAGGCCGGCCCATGGCCGTTATTGCCGGCACAGCGAACTTTTTGCCTGGTTGGATGATGCGGATGCCTCATCCCTGTGCACTTTTATCAGTCCGGGCATCACCCTATTGCGGCCGTTGAATTTTGCTTTGTAAAGCATTGAATCGGCATCTTCAACCAATTTTCCGATATTGTCTCCGGCCCCCAACTGTGCCACGCCAAAGCTGGCTGTCACCCGTATGGTATGATTATTAAAGGGGATGCGCAGTGCAAGAATCTTTTGCCTGAGTCTGTCTGCAAGTTCTATGGCATGGGCCTGATCGGTTTCCGGGAGGATGGCGATGAACTCCTCACCACCGTATCTGGCAAAAATATCCTCTGTGCGTATATTCCGGCGAACCAGCCGGCTGACCTCCTTTAAAACCTCATCGCCACACAGGTGGCCGTATGTGTCGTTTACGGATTTAAAATGATCCAGGTCAAACATAAAAATCGACAAGGGTTTACCGTGCCGTCCCGCACCTGAGGCATGCCCCATGAGCTGGGCCTCAAACGTCCTGCGGTTATAGCAGCCGGTTAAAGGATCGATGGCCGCGGCATCCTGGAGCTGTTGGATTTTGATCTGCCTTGAAAGGGCCGCACTGCAGCCCTGGAGGATAATGCGGACCAGATCATCATGAAATTTGGTGATGGGTCTGCTGGGCATCATATACAGCCGTGAATAACAATTTTCTTCTTTATGGTCGTAATGCACCAAAGAATCCAGGCTGAATTGTTCCGGGCACGCCTCCCGGTTTTTTTCCATATTAAGATAGGTCAGGTCCTTTTTATCCTTAACCTGGAAATCTTTTATGATAACTTCCTCTATGGACGTTTTGTACATCCTGGGATCCAGCCAGACATCCACGCCGGTATTTTTTTTGTTTACAAAGGCAAAAAGCCTGTACCCAAGAATACCCTTCAGGCAGTCGGCCACTTCATTGATAATTTCCGAAGGGGACGTTTTTCCATTCAAAGCCACAATATGGCGGGCAAGTTTGTTCTGTGCATGGGCCCTATTCAGGGAAGATCCGAATACCAGGCCGAAAACAGCGGATAACTGATGGCTGAATCTATCAAGGGTTTTACTCATGGCTCTTCCTTTAATCTAAAAGTGGTGTGTTTTTTATGAGTATTAAAACAAAAAGCAACTAATATGCCAACGCACGAGAAAAACCAAGTTCAGTATAAATTTCAGACCCTTAAAGCCATGTTTGAATTAAAAAGAATCCAACAGGCAGGAAACATTTGCAGGGTATTGCGTCACGCACCCGCCGCCACCTGCCAACTGCCTGACGCTGTAACTCGATAATCCAGTTTTTAGGGAATTTGTTCAAATTCAAGGCGGAAACAATTTTTAACCGGAGGAATATACAATATATTTTGAGGATTAAAAATTTTTTCCAACGCCGAAGTTGGGCAAATTAACAAAAACTGGATCATCGAGTGTTAATTACCGAACCCGGGACAGGGTATCCATAATCTGCTCCCCAAGCGCCTCAACCTGCCAGTTCCGCATGCCGGGGATCTGCAGCAGATCTTCCAGGCTTGCCGGCTTGGTGGATGCCACAGCCGCAATCATATTGTTGTTGATCAAAAACCCCGGTTCCATGGCCAGGGTCCGGGATGCGGCTTCACGCATTTTTTTCAATGCATCAATACGGCCAAGGACCTTGGTGGATTTTCGGGGCATCCGGGTTCTGGGGTAAGCGGGCAGTTCCCGATGGGGTAAGGCAAGGGCCGCTTGAATGGCGTCAACGCACAACTGACCGTACATGCCCGCCTGTTTAGGGCTGAGCGCCCGGTGCTTCAAAACCGCCTCAACACTGGCTGGCCTGGACTGGGCCATGGCCATGATGGACTGGTTGGACATGATTTTAAAGGGGGGCAGATCCTTTTTCTCCGCCTGGGAAATCCGGACATCCAGCAGGTTCTCAAGTACGGCAAGGCTTCGGTTATCCAATTTCCCGGCCCCCTTGAATTTTCTGAACAAAGGCCTTGTATGATTGTTCTCGTA
>JAKSBO010000114.1 GCA_022361095.1 Desulfobacterales bacterium
AAAGTTTGAAAGATCTGAGTCGCTTACCCAGGCTTTTTATAAAAAAGTACCCGGATGGGGCACCGCAGTTGGGCGGCTCTGCGTTCAAACACTTAGCTTTTTATGAGGTGAACAGTGGATAAGAAATTTGATTCCGGAGAAACAAGGTCGTTAAAGGCGCGTTATGAGGACCAGAAAATTGCCTTTGCCCCTGTGGTGTTCCAGGCTGTGCGGCTGTTGAGGGATCTTAACATTCTCAAAGTAATTGAAGGGGCCGGAAAGACCGGACTTGAAGTCGAAGCTATCTCAGAACAGACAGGGGTCTCCTGTTACGGGGTAACCGTTTTGTGCGAAACAGGGCTTAGCCAGGACGTTCTGGAGATGAAGGACGATTGTTATATATTGACCCGTGTGGGACATTTTCTGCTCAATGACGAGTTGACAAAAGTGAACATGGATTTTGTCAATGACGTCTGCTACGAGGGCCTTTTTCGATTGGACCAGGCGATTGAAACAGGCAAACCTTCCGGCCTGGAAGTGTTTGGCCGGTGGCCCACAATTTACGACGCATTAAGCCGGTTGCCTGATAAAGCCAGAAAAAGCTGGTTTGCGTTTGACCACTTTTACAGTGATTCGGCCTTTCCGGACGCTTTGCCTTATGTCTTCGGACTTAAACCACAGTCTCTTTTGGACATCGGTGCCAATACCGGTAAATTTGCCATCCAATGTGTCCGCCATGACCCGGATGTCCATGTCACGATGATGGATTTGCCCGGGCAGCTTGCCAAGGCAAAAGAGAATATTACCGCCCAAGGGGTGGACGACAGAATTACTCCATACCCGGTTCGTGATCTGCTGGACCCGGAATTCGCGTTTCCCGGCGGTTTTGACGCGGTGTGGATGAGTCAGTTTCTGGTCTGTTTTTCCGAAGATCAGGTTTTAAGCTTGCTTGAACGGGGAAAAGAGGCTTTGGCCCCCCAAGGCAGCTTGTTCATTCTGGATACATATTGGGATCGTCAACAATTTGAGATCGCAGCATATTGTTTAATCAATTCTTCCCCCTATTTCACGGCCATGGCAAATGGGAACAGCCGTATGTACCGGTTTTCCAAGATAGAAGCGCTTGTCCTAAAGGCTGGATTACGCATCGAATCGGTTGATGACGGACTTGGCATCGGCCACACCCTGATACGATGCCGGGCCAATGACACACAGGCATAACAGCCGCGGACAGGCCTGACATATCAGCTGCCGGGCAGATTGGACCCCAACATTACATAAAATTTTTATAAAGATGAAAAAAATACTTGTCATACACTATTCACAAACCGGTCAATTGACCGATATCGTTGACTCCGTAACGGCACCCTTCAAAAATAATGAAACAGTCTCCATTATTTATGAAAACATCAAACCCAAACCGGCCTTCCCTTTTCCATGGTCGGCTACCCGGTTTTGCGATGTCTTTCCTGAATCTGTTGAGGGGATACCCTGTGAAATAGAACCTGTTCAATTTGATCCGGACGGGGACTATGATCTGGTTATTTTGGCTTACCAGGTCTGGTTCCTTTCCCCGTCACTGCCCATCACGGCCTTTCTCAACTCCCCCGAAGCAAAGGTGATGAACGGGCGGCCTGTTCTGACAATCATAGGATGCAGAAACATGTGGCTGCTGGCCCATGAAACAGTGAAGCAAAAAATTATTAGGTCCGGCGGCCGTTTGTTCGGCAATATCGTTCTCGGGGATAGAACCAATAACCTGCTTGGTGTACTCACCATTGCCGTTTGGATGTTGTCCGGAAAGAAAAAGATATTGTTTGGGCTTTTGCCGGATGCCGGTATATCAGGCCGGGATATTCAAGACGCTTCCAGGTTTGGCGCGATTTTGATGGAATCCCTGAATAACAATGATCCCGGGCCGGTTCAGGAAACCCTTAACAGGCATGGTGCCGTCACCGTAGTGCCGCAATATATACTTTTTGAAAAACGGATCCATAAAATATTTAAAATCTGGTCAAAATTTATTCTCAGGAAAGGGAAAAGAGGTAATCCTGCCCGAAGATTCCGGGTCCGGCTTTTTCTGGCTTATCTTTTGGCTGCCATCTGTGTGATTGCCCCTGTCTCCAGTGTTCTTTCCATATTGGCAGTCAAATTGAAAAAGGGTGAGATCCAAAAAGCAATTGACTATTTTTCAAAGAATATTGTTTAGGACCCAAATTCCTTGACAGTTCACAGCCGCTTATCTACCATGGCCTTTCATTGTGGCCTTGGGTGTAAAAAGTGAATTTACGGGTGTATATAATTTTGAAATATTTCCTGACGACATCTGAATGTTTTTGTCCGGGGCAGTGATTCATGAAACCAGATAGACTGCATCATTTAACAGAACAGGCTGTGGCCGGTTTTTTAAAAGGGAACGCTGCGCCTGATATGCCTTTTTGCGGGCAACGCACTTACGCAGATATCCGTGCCATGGCCCATGACATTCTTGACCAGTGCCCTGCAACAGGCGATCAAAGGGGATTCCTTGCCGTATTTACCACGGACAGGGCTGTTACCGCCGCCGCTATGATTGCCGCCCTGGCCGGCGGGCCCATACTGATTCTGCCCCATGATATCTCGGATCAGGCCCTTATGAATCTGGCAAGTGACCCGGAACATACATGGGTGGTGGCGGACCCGGATCGGACCTTGCCCGGCCGTTTCAAAAAAATTACGGTTACCCCGGACGGCCACCGCTGCAATGCCAGGCCCTTAAATGCCGCCATTGGTCTGGATGCCCCCCTGCTTAAACTGTATACCGGCGGCTCAACCGGAAAACCGGCCATATGGACAAAGACCGTGGCCAATATCATGGGCGAAGCCCTGTTCCAGGTCACAGCCCATAACATCTGCCAAGATGACGTGGTGGTTGCCACGGTGCCGCCCTATCATATTTACGGTCTGTTGTTTTCCGTGGCCGCCCCGATGCTTGCAGGCGCAAGGGTGGTGGATCAAACCTGCGGATTTCCCCATGAGATTATCAATCTGGTCACGGATACGTCGGCAACCATTCTCGTCAGTGTACCGGCCCATTTCAGAGCCTTGAAAGGCCATGATTTCCCGGATCACAGCCTGCGTCTGGCATTCTCTTCGGCAGGTGTCCTGGACCAAAGGGATGAAACGGATTTTCGCCGGAGAAATAACGTTGTTGTAATGGAAGTTTACGGGTCAACGGAAACCGGCGGCATTGCCTTTAGATGCCGGGGACGCGATGAAACCCTTTTTTCGCCTTTCAGTGTCATTGAGGCCCAGGTTGCACAAGAGGCGTTAAGAATTCGCTCCCCTTTTGTCTCCCCTGAAATTGTCCGGGATGATTTGGGGTTTTACCTGGTGCCGGACAGGGTAAAATCATGTCCCGGCAACACCTTTGCCATCCTTGGCAGATCGGATACGATTGTAAAAATTGCAGGCATCCGGGTGGACCTGGATCAGGTCCGCACGGTGCTAAAAACCATGGATGGGGTCAGGGATGCTTTGGTCCTGACAACGCCTGTTCCCCGGGGCAGGGCCTTTGATATTTGTGCCCTTGTGGAAGGCGGCTGCACCCATACGGATATCCGGCAATTTCTTGCCGGGCGGCTTGAGGCCGCGGCCCATCCCAGGAGGATCAAGGTTGTGGACCACATGCCCATGACCCGTTCCGGGAAGTATGACAGGGCTGCTGTTTCAGCCTTGTTTGAAACGGAGGCCGGTTAAAGAAAAATGAACCGCAGAGTCGTTATCACGGGATATGGCGTCATTTCCCCCATCGGGGAGACCGAGGAGGAGATTTGCAGACACCTGACCCAGGGAATTTCCGGGGTTAAAAAGCTTGAAGATGACGGGTTTCTGTCCGGGTTGATCCAGTCCGGTGTTTACGGCAGGATTGATTATCCCAAGGAATATTCCTTTGAACGAAACCATCGAAAAACCATGGGGCCGGTGGCGTTTGTTGCCTGTGAATCCGCCCGGCGGGCCATTGAGCAATCCGGCCTGGACAAGGACTTTTTAACCTCGGGCCAGGTTGGGGTGGCCTTCGGCTCCATCCACGGCAGCCCGTTTATCCAGCGCCGGATCATGAAAACCTACTTCCAGGGCGGCAACGAGGGGGATACGGGCATCAATGCCGCTGATTTTCTAAAATCCATGGCCCACACCACAGCCGTGAGCATCACAAAGATGTTCGGGATATCCGGCCGGGTCATCAGCCCTTGTACGGCATGTACCACCAGCAGCCAGTCCATCGGTTTCGGATACGAAGCCATCCGGTTCGGCATGCAGGAGGCCATGGTGTGCGGCGGTGCCGACGAATACGACACCTCAACCGTGGCCGTCTTTGACAACCTTCGGGCCTGCTCCACCCGGTTCAATGACACCCCCCACCTTACCCCGAGGCCCTTTGACAGCCGGCGGGACGGGCTTGTGGTGGGCGAAGGGGCCGGCGCCCTTGTATTGGAGTCCCTGGATCATGCAACGCAGCGGGGAGCCACCATTCTGGGCGAGGTTACGGGCTTTGCTTCCAACAACAACGGCGGGGACATGATTCTGCCCAACCTGGCCGGTATTACCCAGACCCTGACCCTGGCCCTGGCCGATGCGCAAATCGCCAGTGAGGATGTTGATTTCATCAGCGCCCATGCCACAGCCACCCGCCAGGGAGACGCCATTGAGGCCATGGCCATCCATGATGTGTATGGTGATAAGACCCGGGTGACGGGCCTGAAAAGCTATATGGGCCATACCATTGCCGCCTGCGGGGCCATTGAGGCCATCATCACCCTGATAATGATGAAGCACGGGTTTATCCCGCCCACACTCAATCTTGACACCGTGGATGAATCTTGTGCCATGATCAACCACACAAGGCAGGTGCTGGATGAACAGCTCAACACGGCATCGGTCCAGAACTTTGCCTTTGGCGGGGTGAATACCGCCCTTGTATTAAAGACATTCAACTGATGGAACCCAAATCTTCAAACGCCGCGAATAACACAAGGCCAAAGGGTTTCTCTTTTTTGTCTTTTACCCGGGACTTGGTCATTACCCTGTTGCTCTGGGGATATTTCATGTTTGGATTTCTTTTGTTTTTTTCCCCGTTTTATTTTATCGCCTTTATTTGTCCGCCCATACGGGAAACGGCTATTCAACGTCTTAATTGTTGGTTTTACAAGGTTTTTTTTCTCCTTGTCCGCATGCTTATACCGGGTCTCGGCATACACATTGATCCCCAAGTTAAAACCCTTGAAAACTGCATCATTGTCTGCAATCATGTCTCCTACCTGGATCCTTTGGTGATGATCAGTTTGTTTCGGCGTCATAAAACCATTGTTAAAGCCACCTTCTTCACGGTGCCGGTTTTCGGCTGGGTTTTAAGGGCGGCAGGCTATATTCCATCCATGCCCAAGGGGCGGATGGCAGGTCTCATGGTAAAGCAGAC